>NZ_WWRX01000017.1:0-44761 GCF_009875575.1 Eggerthella sp. BIOML-A4
CCGCCCTCCCCCTCTCCCGCGGAGAAGGCAGCCCGAGCATGTTACCCGCTTCCGGCCCCGGGCGCAAGGGGGCATTTCGGGTTTTTTTCGGACAAGGGCTTCGTGCCGTCGGGCCGACGAAGTCGTGACCGCATGGTTTTGCGGTTAGGACGAACGCTCGCTTATATTAGTATAGGAAGCGAATGAAAGGAGCTTGCGCCATGCCGAACCAGCCCGACCTCGATCCGACCGTCGTCATCCCTTTGCCGCAGCGCACGCTTGCCGCCCTCGATGCGCTCGAAAACGCCGGCTTCGAGACGTGGATAGTGGGCGGATACGTCCGCGACGCGCTGCTCGGGCGGCCTTCCTCCGATATCGACATCGCCACGCAGGCTCACTGGCAGGACGTGCAGCGCGTTTTCGAAGGGCAAGGCTATCGCACCCACGAGACCGGAACCGCGCACGGCACGCTCACCGTGATCGTCGACGAACAGGCGCTGGAAGTCACCACGTACCGCAGCGACGGCGCTTATGCCGACGCGCGTCATCCGAACCAGGTATCGTTCGTGCGCACCATCGCCGAAGATCTCGCGCGCCGTGATTTCACGATGAACGCCCTAGCCTATCACCCTGCGCGCGGCCTGTTCGACCCCTACGGCGGACACGCCGATTTGGAGGCGCGGATCATCCGAGCCGTAGGCGATCCCGATCGGCGCTTCTCCGAAGACGCCCTGCGCATGCTGCGCGCCTGCCGGTTCGCCGCGGAGCTGGGCTTCGCCATCGATCCGAACACCTTCGAAGGCATGCTGGCGAACAAGGGGCTGCTGCCCCGCATCTCCACCGAGCGCATCACCCACGAGTTGCAGCGCCTGTTGCTTGGAGAGCATGCCGGACGCGCGCTCACGGCCACGGTCGACGTGCTGGCTGCCGTGCTTCCTGAGCTCGTGGCCATGAAAGGCTTCGAGCAACGCACGCCGTACCATATATACGACGTGCTCGAACACACAGCGCGCGTGCTGGACGGCGTGCCGCCTTACCCGCTTGTCCGCTGGGCAGCGCTGTTCCACGACATGGGCAAGCCCGCGGCGTTCTTCACCGACGAAGACGGGACGGGGCACTTCTACGGGCACGCCGCCATCAGCGTGATGCTGGCGCGCGGCATCATGGGCCGACTCGCGCTGTCGTCGGCGTTCGCCGCACAGGTGCTGACGCTGGTCGAACGCCACGACGACGTGATCGATCGCACGCCGAAAGCCGTGAAGCGCGCGCTTTCGCGCCTGGGCGGCAACGTCGAGCTGTTCGCCGCCCTGTGCGACCTCAAACGCGGGGACGCGCGCGGCCAGGCGCCTCGCTGCATCGACCGCGTGTCCGATGCCGACGAGCTGGAGCGCATCCTGTCCGAGATCCTCGCCGCCGACGAGGCGTTCTCGCTGAAGAAGCTAGCCATCGACGGTCGCGACGTCATCGAGCTCGGCGTGCCGCAGGGTCCCCTCGTCGGCCTCGCCTTGTCGGATGCGCTCGACGCCGTCATGGACGAGCGCATCGACAACAAGGCGTGCGCTTTGCGCGCTTTCATAGAGGAATGGCGTGCCGAGCATGAAGATCGAGCCCCTCTATAACGGCCGAGCCACCGCCCGGTGACGGCTTCCCGCATGCCGATCGCTGCACGCGTTCGCTTTCTATACTGACATACGCTCATCACGATCATCCCTGGAAAGCGAGGCACCTCATGACCACACCCTCCGCAACCGCCCAGTCGCAGCCGGAAGCCGCCGTCGACGCCCCCGTCGATCGCATGAGCATCACGATATCCCTCAACGGACCGTATCTCGTAAACGGAGGGGTGCCCTTGACCCAGGAGGTCATCACCCCCGTCGGCGGCCATCGCGAGTACCGCACGGCGCGCGCCTTTCCCCACCAGGAAACCTACGCGCTGTGCCGCTGCGGGCAGACGAGCACGCCGCCGTTCTGCGACGGCTCGCACGTTGCCGCCGGCTTCCACGGCGCGGAAACCGCGTCGCGCGCGTCGTTCGAGGAGCGCGCCGACATCTACCCTGGCCCCGGGGTGACGCTGTACGATGACAACCGTTGCGCGTTCGCCCGCTTCTGCCACCGCGAGGACGGCGACGTATGGACGCTCACCGAGCTGTCCGGCGACGAGCGCCTGAAGCGCGAGGCTGTCCAGGAGTCCACCGACTGCCCAGCCGGAAGGCTCGTGCACGTCGATTCGGAGACCGGAGCGATGTACGAGCCGGAGCTCGGCCCCTCCATCGCCCTGCTCGAAGACCCCGAGGAAGGCGTGAGCGGCCCTTTGTACGTGCGCGGCGGCATCCCGCTCGTCGGCGCGGACGGCACCGAGTACGAGCTACGCAACCGCTATGCGCTGTGCCGCTGCGGCGCGTCGCGCAACAAGCCCTTCTGCGACGCCATGCACGTGACCGTGGGCTACGAAGACGGTTTGAACGGATAAACACCTGGTAAACGCCGGGAAATCGCACGCTTGCGTCCTGTCCGACCATCCAATTCATCAACTTTTCCAAAATAATTTGCCGATAAGGCTTGACGAAGCGCCGCATACCCCGTAATATACCAACTCGCGCTTGCGACTGTTGTTCAAAACAACAGGAGCACATCGGTTAGCCGATGGGGTGTCGTCTAATGGCAGGACAGCGGTTTCTGGTACCGTATGTGAGGGTTCGACTCCTTCCACCCCAGCCATTTTTACGGTATACTGCACAGCGCACTATGTGGCTCCGTCGTCTAGCGGTTTAGGACGCCGCCCTCTCAAGGCGGAGGTCGCCGGTTCGAATCCGGTCGGAGCTACCAAGAAATTGCAGGCCAGGAGCGCACAAGCTCCTGGCCTTTTTCTTTTCGATCGTCTTTCGTGTGCCAAAATGTGCCATCTTGCGGAATTACGGTGCCTTACGCCCTTCTCGCCTAAAGCCTTCTACCGCCGGCCGCGCATGCTGTCGTACAATGGCGGCGAACGAAGAGAAAAGGAAACCTCATGGAGCAAGAACAGAACCGCGCACCCGAGACCCCGCCAGCTGGCGCCCCTGCGGAACTGCCGTTCGGCGAGCCCCTGCTGATCTGTCCCGGGCTCTACCGCGTACGCGTGCCGCTTCCCCATAACCCCCTGCAGGCGCTGAACTCCTACATCGTCCTTGGAGACGAGACGACTACGATCATCGACGTTGGCTTCAACCACCCGGCATGCGAGAAGGCGCTTGACAAGGCGTTGGAATCCCTCGGGCGAACCTGGGACACCGTCGAGATCGTCCTGACGCATTCCCATCCCGACCATACGGGCAATCTCGATCGGATCTACCGCGACGGTATGCGCGTGTATGCGAACCTCCACTCGTTCAAAGAGGTGGAGAATCTCATGCAGATGCAAGCGAACGTGTTCGGCCCCCTGCTTCGCAAGGCGGCGACGCCGCAGCAAAGCGGGCTCGTGTTCCGCAAGGGCAAGCATCGCCTGCACATATCGGCCGAGCTGCTGCCGCTGACGTGCAAGCCCGATCTCATCTACCTGCACGAAGGCGATGTGCTGCGCGCCGGAAGTTTCTCGTTCGAGGTGATCGAAACGCCAGGACACGATCCGTGGCATATCTGCCTGTACGAGCCCGACCGCAAGCTCATGATCATCGGCGACCACGTGCTGGAGCGCATAACGCCGTCGGTTTCGTCGTGGTTCCCCGCGTACAACGCCCTCGAGGAGTTCTTGGAGAGCTTGGGGAAGATGTACTCGTACGACGTCGATCTGGTGCTTCCGGCTCACGGAACGCCCTACACCGGACTGCGCGAACGCGTCATGTTCCTGATAGCGCATCATGGGGAGCGCCTCCAGGAACTGTACGACCTCGTGGCCGCCGGCCACGACGACATCGTATCGATATCGTCGCATGCCAAGTGGCGCTACGAGAATTGGAACGAATGGCCGCTCGACCAGAAGTTCTTCTCGATGGGCGAGACGATGGCCCACCTCGTGCACCTCGTGTGCGAAGGCAAGATCAAGCAAACCATCTGCGGCGACGAGTACCGTTTCGAGCTGCCGTAGCGCCGCAGCCGCGATAGAAGGGAGCATCACATGCGCATCGATCTGATCATCGAGAGCCGAAACGTGTTCACAGGAGTCGGCGACGTCGCCCGACCTGCGGCCATCGCCGTCGCGGGCGATCGTATCGTCGCCGTCGGATCGCGCGAGGACGTGCGCGCCTTCGCGCTCGAGGCGAACGCAGGCGGGGGCGCGCCCGAGGTGCGCGACTTCGGAGACGCGCTCGTGGTTCCGGGATTTCACGACTCGCACCTGCACTTCTTCCATTCGGCCGTGTATTCCTCGCCCTTGGCGACCATGTTTCTGGGCGAAAGCGAGACCGACTGCGTGGCGCGCATGCAAGCGTTCGCGAAAGACCGGCCGAACGGCTGGCTTCTGGCACAAGGATGGCGCGAATACCGCTGGAACCCGCCAGTGCTGCCGTCGAAGCGCTCGCTGGACGAAGCGTTCCCCACGCGTCCCGTGGCGCTGTACTCGGGAGACGCGCACACGCTGTGGCTGAACTCGGCCGCGCTCGACGAGCTGGGGCTCACGCGCGACAGCGTGCCGCCGGCAGGCGGCTCCTACGACCGCGACGAGACAGGCGAGCTGACCGGCATCGTGCGCGAGGCGGCCGCCATGGAGTTGATGCCGCAGATCATGGGGTCGTTCACCGACGAGGAGGTGGCCGACGCTTACCGCGGCTTCTTCGCGCGGCTGGCCGAGAACGGCGTGACCAGCGTATGCGACATGTCGCTCATGGCCCATCCGGGGCTCGACTTCATCCGGGACGACGTGCACGCATCCCTGCTGGAGCGCGGCGAGCTGACCGCGCGCGTGCACCTCTTCCCCACCTTGCTCGACGACATGAGCCGCTTCGAGGACATGCGTGCGCGCTACACGGGTCCGTGCCTGCAGGCACCCGGTTTCAAGCAGTTCTTCGACGGCGTGTCGAGCCAGCATACCGCCTGGGTGACCGAACCGTACGCGAACGCGCACGTCGAAGGCGATTGCGGCCGACCCACGGTAGATCCCGAGATCATGCGACGCTACGTGCTTGCCGCAGCCGAACAAGGCTTCCCCGTGCGTATCCACGCCATCGGCGATGCGGCCATCCATGCGGCGCTCGACGTCTTCGAAGAGGCGCGCGCGAAATTCGGACCGCTGCCGGAGGGGCAGCGAAACTGCCTGGAGCACCTGGAGAACTTCCTGCCCGGGGATATGAAGCGACTGGCCGATCTGCAGGTGGTGGCCGCCGTGCAGCCTCCTCACATGACGCTGGATCCCGGCGGCCCCGAGCGCGACCTGGGGCCCGAACGCGTTCCGTACATGTGGCCCTTCCGCACGCTGCTGGACGACAACACGGTGCTGGCGTTCGGCACGGACTCGCCCGTGGTAGGTGTGAACTCGATGGACGTGCTGTACAGCGCGGTAACGCGGCAGGACCCGGGCACCCACGAGCCGACAGGCGGATGGCTGCCCGACGAGCGCATCGGCATGGCCGAAGCTCTGCGCGCCTACACGCAGGGCAGTGCTGCGTCGGCAGGACGTAGTAGCGAGCTGGGCACGCTGGAAGCGGGCAAGCTGGCCGACATCGCCGTGCTCGACCGCAATCTGCTGGCCTGCGACACCGACGACATCCAGAAGACGAAGGTGCTGGCCACCTTCATGGGCGGGACGTGCGTGTTCGAGCGGTGACGGATCGGAGCTTCGCGCTAAGCGCGAAACGGGCGCGCAGGTCGGCGTAGTAAGTCAGCGAGGGCGGCCATGGTGCCCGAGATCGTGGGGATGGCGAGGGTGAAGCGTACCTCGGTACGCGAGCCCTCGGCATCGCCGCGAGATCGGGTGCCATGGGCGGCCGCAGCATCGGCATGTTCCGGCGGCCGGAAGGCCGCCGGAACCTAATACTCCCACATGTGGTCGAGGGGGCCGCTTCCCTTTCCCAGGTTGAGGCCGGCGGCGAGGGCGCCGCGAACGTAGTCCTTTGCGGCGCGCACCGCTTCTTCCATCGGAAGACCCTTGGCAAGCCCGCAGGCGATGGCGGACGAGAGCGTGCAGCCCGTGCCGTGGGCGTTCTCGGTGTCGACGCGCGGCGCGCGCAGCCACACGACATCGCCCTCCGCCGTGACCAGCACGTCGTCGGCGCGATCATGGCGATGACCGCCCTTCACGAGGGCAGCGCCCGTCCCCGCCTCGGCAAGGCGCAGCGCGGCGCGTTCCATCGACGCCTCGTCTACAACCTCGAACCCGGCCAGCACCGCAGCCTCCGGCATGTTCGGCGTGACCACGTCCGCGAGCGGCAATAGGCGCGCCTTCAAAGCTTCGATCGCATCGTCGCCGATGAGGCGGGCGCCGCTCGTGGCCACCATGACGGGATCGACCACGATATTGGCGGCTGCGTGGCGCTCGAGCGCGTCGGCGACGGCTTCTATGATGGCGGCCGACGACACCATGCCCACCTTCACGGCGGCAGGCCGGATATCCTCGAACACGACGTCGATCTGCTTCGCGACGAACGCCGGATCGACGTCGAGCACGCCCGTCACGCCCAGCGTGTTCTGCGCGGTGAGCGCCGTGATCGCCGTCTCGGCGAACAGGCGGTGCGCGGCGATGGTCTTGATATCGGCCTGGATTCCCGCGCCGCCGCTGGAATCCGAACCCGCGATGCTGAGCACTGCTTCCATAGCGCTTTCCTTTCTATCGGCGAGCGTCGGCTATGCGCCGAGCGCTGCTTGCACCGCCGCCCGCAAACGACGCGTCTCTTCCTCGATATCCTCAGCCGCGAAGATGGCCGACACCACCGCCGCGCCGTCGGCTCCCGTCCCCGCGAGCTCGGGGATCGTACGCTCGTTCAGGCCGCCGATGGCCACCACGGGAATATCGACGGCGGCGCAGATGGCGGCAAGGCCGTCCGTCCCCACGTCGGCGGCATCGGGCTTCGTGGGCGTGCCGAACACGGCTCCTACGCCCAAGTAGTCTGCGCCGTCGGCCTGGGCGACCAACGCCTGCTCCACCGTCTGCACCGACACGCCCACGATGGCGTCGGGCCCCAGCTTCTCGCGCGCCTCGACGCATGCGGCGTCATCCTGCCCCACGTGCACGCCGTCGACGCCCGCGATGCGAGCCGCCTCCACGTCGTCGTCCACCACGAACGGCACGCCCGCCTCGCGGCAGAGCGGCGCGAGCGCCCGGGCGCGCAGCACCACCTCGGCCTGGGGAGCGTCCTTCTCGCGCAGCTGCACGAACGTCGCACCGCCCGCAAGCGCCTCTTCGACGCACGCGGAAAGCGTGCGCTCGCCCAGCCACGCGCGATCGGTGACCGCGTACAGCGCCATCGCCCGGCGCAGGTTCTCCCTCGGGTACATGCGCTCCTCCTTATGCTAGCTCTTCGACCCGCGCGCCCGCTTCCAGGGCATCGCCGTCGAGGTTGTACAGGGCGTCCAGCAGGTACGTGCGGAACGACCCGTTGCCGTCGTAGCCGCCCATGCGGCCTTGGGCGATCTGGCCTGCCAGCCCCATGCCGGCGACGGCGGCCACCGTGGCGTCGAGCAGCGCATCGGGGTTCGCCGTCGCGAACGCCGCGCACACGCACGACAGCATACAGCCGGCGCCCGTGATGCGGCCCATGAGGGGACTGCCGTTGCGAACGGCGTAGGCGCGCTCGGCGTCGGCCACGATGTCGATGGCGCCCGTGACGGCCACGACGGCGCCCGTCTTCGCGGCGAAGTCGCGCGCGAACGCCGCGCCGGCCGCCAGGTTGTCCTCAGTGACCGCATCGCCGGGGCACACGTCCACGCCGCGCGTGGCCGCCGCGCCGCCTGCGAGCGCCTTCGCCTCCGACATGTTTCCGCGCACGACGGACACGGCCAGCTTGTCCAGCAGGTCGGAAGCCGTGCGCGTGCGCAGAGCCGACGCCCCGGCGCCCACCGGGTCGAGCACGATGGGATGGCCCAGCTCGCTCGCACGCTCGCCGGCCGCGAACATGCCCCGGATGGAGCGCTCGTTGAGCGTGCCGATGTTCAGCGTGAGGCCGCCGCAGATGGACGTGATGTCGAACACGTCGGCGGGCTCGTCGCTCATGATGGGGCTTGCGCCGATGGCCAGCAGCGCGTTCGCGCAGTCGTTCACCGTCACGTAGTTTGTGATGTTATGCACGAGCGGCGTCGTCGCCCGCACGTTGTCCAAGGCCCTCTTCAAAGCGAACGGTTCCATAGGCTACTCCTTCCCGAGATCGACCGTCAGGCCGTCCATGATGGTGTTCACGGTTCGCATGGCGCACATCTCGCCGCACATGGTGCAGGTGCCGTCGGTCGAGGGCGGAGCGCTCTCGAAGTAGCGGCGCGCCTTGACCGGATCGAGCGCCTCGGCGAACATGCCCTCCCAGTCCACGCGGCGCCGAGCGTCGCTCATGCGGTTGTCGCGGTCGCGCGCTCCGGGCACCCCGCGCGCGATGTCGGCCGCATGCGCGGCGATCTTCGTGGCCACGAGGCCCTCGCGCACGTCGGCGGCGTCGGGCAGGCGCAGATGCTCGGCCGGCGTGACGTAGCAGAGGAAGTCGGCGCCCGAAGCCGCGGCAACCGCGCCCCCGATGGCGGCCGTGATATGGTCGTAGCCCGGCGCGATGTCGGTGACCAGCGGCCCCAGCACGTAGAAGGGCGCGTCGTGGCACAGCCGCTTTTCCAGCTTCATGTTGGCGGCGATCTCATCGAGCGCCATATGCCCGGGGCCTTCCACCATCACCTGCACGCCCGCGTCCCATGCGCGCTTCGTGAGCTTGCCGATCTCGATGAGCTCGGCGATCTGCCCCGCGTCGGTGGCGTCGTACGTGGAGCCGGGCCGCATGGCATCGCCCAGGCTGATGGTCACGTCGTGCTCGTGCAGGATGGCCAGCACCTCGTCGTAGAACTCGTAGAAGGGGTTCTCGTTGCCGGTGGCCTCCATCCACGCGAAGATGAGCGACCCGCCGCGGCTCACGATGTTCGTGAGGCGGCCCGTCTCGCGAAACGACTCGATGGTGCGCCGATTCATGCCCGCGTGGATGGTGACGAAGTCCACGCCGTCCTCTGCATGCGCGCGGACCACGTCGAGGAAGTCCTCCACCGTGATGGTGATCAGCGGCTTCTCCAGATAGCCGATGGCGTCGTACATGGGCACGGTGCCGATCATGGCCGGCGACTTCTCGATGAGCGCGCTGCGGAACGCGTGCGTCTTGCCGGTGTTCGACAAGTCCATGATGGCCTCGGCGCCCAGCTCCAGCGCCACGTCCACCTTCTTCCATTCCTCGGCCTCGTCGGCGACGTCGCCCGAAATGCCCAGGTTCACGTTCACCTTCGTGCGCAGGCCGCCGCCCACGCCTTCGGGCGACAAGCTGGTATGGTGGATGTTGGCGGGGATGGCGATGCGCCCGGCCGCAACCCCCTCGCGGATGAACTCGGGGTCGCGCCCCTCCTTCTCGGCCACGATGGCCATTTCGCGGGTGATGGTGCCGGCGCGTGCCGCGTCGATCTGCGTCATAGAACTCCCTTCGTTGGCATTACCCATGTCAGGTTCCTCGGGTCGAAGCGTGAATCGGCGCTTCCTCTCAGCCTGTCCGGCCGCGATGCGGCTGCAAGCTCCCCGGTATGTCAAGCCGTCGCGCATGCGACGGAGCGTTTAACCAGTATACGCCAGCGGGTAGAACACGTACAGCGTGCCCTCCTCGACGGCTACAGTGGCCTCCTCGCCGGTCAGTTCGTTCGACAGCCCGCGCGAGGTGCGGTTCGACAACGGCTCGTCGTCGATGGAGTACTCCATGCCGCGCTCGATGACGCCGCGCGCCATGTCGTTGGCCGAGAACACCGACACGGTTCCCCCGCCAAGCGCCGGCAGCTCGAACACGTCGGGACCGGTGAGCAGCCGCACGGCGTACGTGTCGGCGACGGCGGTCACGTACACGTCGCGCTCGGAGAACTTCGCGAACAGCTGCAGGTTCGCCAGCGTGTGGTCGAGCCGCGCTCCCAGCGCGCCGTAGACGATCAGCTCGTCGTGGCCCCAGGACAACGCCTTCTCCATGGCCAGCTCCATGTCGCTCTTGTCCTTCTTGACCGGGTGGCGCGACACGCGGCGGCACTTCGGCACATAGCCGAGCGAGTCGAAGTCGCCCACAGCCATGTCGGGCACCGCACCAATGGCCTCGAGGTGCGCGAAGCCCGCGTCCACCGCGATGACATAGTCGAACTCCCCGGCCGCCTGGCGGGCCTTGAAGTCCTCCGCGTTGAAATCGACCGCCCCCACGAGCGCGCACGTAGCCATGTTCCACACTTTCCTTACCTTCGAGCCGTACCGATCGTGATAGAATACCATACGCGAGCGGGCCAGACGATCGCGCGCTTCGGCGTGAGGAAAGTCCGGGCTCCATAGGGCAAGATGCCAGCTAACGGCTGGGCGGGGCGACCCGACGGAAAGTGCCACAGAAAAGAAGACTCCCCCGCGAACACGCGCTTCGGCGCGCAGAAACGGGAGAAAAGCTGAAACGGTGCGGTAAGAGCGCACCAGCGCGCCGGCAACGGCGCGGCTTGGAAAACCCCATCTGGAGCAAGCGCAAATAGGAACGCGACACGGTTGCCCGCCGTACGTTCGGGTTGCGTGCTAGAGGCGTCTGGCGACAGGCGTTCGAGATAAATGGTCGTCCAACGACAGAACCCGGCTTACCGGCCCGCTCGCATTCTTTTTTTCCACGTTTTCCGTCACACTTCCGACATTCGACCGTCTAACCTATCGAAGGAAGGCATCGGGCGCATCGCAGAGCGCCCGGCCGACGACGAGACGAGCGGAAGCGCCCGGCGGGCCTTTCGCGGAAGGCGGCACCATGCATCGCGAAGAATTATCGAAAGAAGCGCAGCTCGACCTGGTGGACAAGGCCATCGTAGGCGACGGCCAGGCGTTGGAGGAACTGCTGCGGTCCACGAGCGGGCTCGTGTTCAACCTTGCGCTCAGGTTCCTGGGCACCGTCCACGACGCCGAGGACGCGAGCCAGGAGATCGCGGTCAAGATCATGACCCGGCTCTCGACGTTTCGCAAGGAGAGCGCGTTCTCCACATGGGTGTACCGCATCGCCGTGAACCACCTCAAGGACTGCCGCACGCATCAGTTCGCGAACGCCCCGTTCAGCTTCGAGATGTACGGGGCCGACATCGTCGACGAGCGCGCGAAGGACGTCCCCGACCTGTCCGAAGGGGTCGACCGCGGCATGCTGGCGCGTGAGCTGAAGCTGTCGTGCACGAACGTGATGCTGCAGTGCCTCGACGCCGACAGCCGCTGCGCCTACGTGCTGGGCACCATGTTCAAGGTGGACAGCTCCACCGCGGCCGACGTGCTGGGCATCACGCCCGAGGCGTACCGCCAGCGCCTGTCGCGCGCCCGCAAGACGGTCGCCGAGTTTTTGGGCGCGTACTGTCAGCACGGCGGCGCGGAGACGTGCTCGTGCGAGCGGCGCGTGAACTTCGCCATCGCCACGCATCGGCTGGCCCCGCACAACCTGGAGTACCTCGAGCTCACCGAGGAGGAGCGCGCGCAGGACGCCTTCGTCGACGCCATGGACGAGATGGACGGCTACGCCAGCCTGTTCGACCGGCTTCCCTCCTACCGCCCCACGCCGCGCGCCAAGGAGCTGCTGGAAGCGTGCATGGGCACCGCCAGCTTCGACGCCGTGGTGAACGCCGGCAAGGAGGCCTCCCATGCCTAACGTCCTCATGCTGGATTTCCTGGCCGACCTGCGCGAGAACAATTCCCTCGACTGGATGCACGCCCACAAGAAGCGGAAGAAGGAGGCGCAGAACGCGTTTCTGGAGCTCGTGCAGGGCTGCATAGCCGACCTCGCGGAAACGGAGCCGTGCTTGGCGGCGCTCGATGCCAAGGACCTCGCGTTCCGCATCAACCGCGACACGCGGTTCAGCGACGACAAGTCGCCGTACAATCCGACGTTCCGTGCGCACATCTCCCCCGCCGGGCGCATGCCGGTGCCCGTGGGGTACTTCGTCAGCGTGACGCCGGGCGGGTCGTTCGCGGGAGGGGGCCTGTTCGCGCCGCACTTCAAGGACGCCACGCGCATGGTGCGCGACCGCATCGCAGCCGACCCGCAGGCCTTCCTCGACATCGTCGAGGCGCCGGGGTTCGCCGAGCGCTTCCGGTTCGTCGGCATGCCGCTGAAGAACGTGCCGAAGGGCTACGACCCGCAGAGCCCGGCCGCTGAGTACCTGAAGTGCAAGTGCTGGGCGGTGGAAGAGCACTTCGACGATGCCGTCGTCGCCGACGACGAGGCCTGCCGCCGCGCGCTGCTGGACAGCTTCGCGGCCATGAAGACGTTCAACGAGTACCTGAACGAGGCGCTGAAAGGCTTCGCGATGCCGACGCGCTAGGGCGGTTTGCGGCCCGGCCCCGGCGCACCCCGTTCGATTGGGCGCAAAACGATAGCCATGGCAAAGGCAGTCGAAGCTTCACGGATGGTTCGGTATTGCGCGGGCACATAAGGCCTGGTCGCAGATTCCGCATACGAGGAATCTGCGACCAATGCCCCGCGTTTTCTGCCATAGGGTGCAATTCGCGCCCAACGTTTACCGGACGGTTCGCGATGCCAGGCCTGCGGAGCCGCATCGCAGAACCCTACGCCGGGAACAGCGTGTAGGCCCGTCCCTCGGCGGCCTCGTGCGGACGGATGCTCACGCCGAAGGCCCGCTCGATGGCGCCGGTTGCGAGCACCTCTTCCACCGTGCCGGCCGCCGCGGCGCGCCCGCGTTCCATGACCAGCAAACGGTCTGAGTAGCGCAGCGCCAGGTCGAGATCGTGGATGACCATGACGATGGTCTTGCCCGCCTCCTCGTTCAAGCGGCGGATCAGCTCCATCGTCTCGTGGCAGGCGCGGATGTCGAGGTAGGTGGTGGGCTCGTCGAGCACGATGAGGTCGGTGTCCTGCGCCAACGTCATGGCGATGAACGCTCGCTGGCGCTCGCCGCCCGACAGCCGCCTCAGCTCCTGCGTCCGGAACCGCGCGATGCCCGCAAGCTCGAGGGCGCGCTCCACGTGCTCGCGATCCTCGCGCGAGAGCTTCCCCTGATGCGCCTGGTACGGATAGCGCCCGCATGCTACGAGCGCCTCCACCGTCATCGCCGGCGGGCGGCTGGCCTGGGCCAGCACGGCCACGCGACGGGCGCGCGCCTTCGCCTTGAGCGACAGCGTGGGCACCCCGCCGACGCGCACCTCCCCCGCCTGCGGCCGCAGCAAGCCGTCGACGAGTTTGACCATCGTGGACTTCCCGCAGCCGTTCGGGCCGACGATGCTGGTCACCGCCCCATGCGAAAACATCGCGGAAAGCCCCCCGATGAACGGTTCCTTGCCGTAGGAGAACGACACCTCGCGAAGCTCGATGGCAGGAACACAGGGCTGCGCGACCTCTGCGGTCGAGGAGCCGAGGGCCGAGAGGTCCGCCGCGAGTTTCCCCGAGGGGACTTGCTTCGCGGTGCCGCGACGAGCCGAACAGCCCAGCGGGCTGTTCGTGCGAGCAGGACTGTTTGAGCGCCGGACCTCTCGGCCCGCGGCCCCGCAGGATGCAGGCGCATTATTCAAGGCTTCCCCTCCTGTTCTTCAAAATGAGGTAGATGAAGAAGGGGCCGCCGAGGAACGCCATGAGGATGCCCACCGGCACCTCGTAGGGTGCGAACAGCACGCGCGCCAGCAGGTCGCACACGACGACGAACGCCGCGCCCGACACGGCCGACAACGGCAGCACGATGCGGTTGTCGTGCCCGACGAAGAACCGCACGAGGTGCGGGATGATGAGCCCTACGAACCCCAGCAGGCCCGCGAAGCTGACGGCCGCGCCCGCCAGCACGGCGGCGAGGCCCAGCATGGCCAGCCGGCACGCGCCCACGTTCATGCCCAGCGCATGGGCCGTGTCGTCGCCGAGCGCCATGATGTTCAGCTTGCCCGCCGCAAGCAGAGCCGCGGCGAGGCCTGCCACGATGTAAACGGCGGGCCACCACAGGTCGTCCATGAGCACGCCGGCCAAACCGCCCACGAGGAACGCCGACGAGCCGATGTAGGCGTCGGGGTTCACGATGAGGATGGTGTTCATGCCCGCACCGAACACCGACGTGATGGCGATGCCCGCCAGCACCACGGTGAGCCTCGACGTGCTGGCGCCCAGCGAGATGCCGAAGATGATGAGCGCCGTGGCCAACGCGCCCGCAAATGCCGCGAGCGGCGGCAGCCAGAGCGCGCTGGGAAACACGCTGGCGGCGATCAGCACGAACAGCCCGGCGCCCGAGTTGATGCCGATGATGTTGGGGCTTGCCAGCGGGTTGTCCAGCACGGCCTGGATGATGGCGCCCGCCACGGCCAGCGCGCCTCCTGCCAGAAGCGCCGCCAGCACGCGCGGCAGGCGCACGTTCACGAGGATGCTCTTCGCCGACGCGCTCACGTCGCCGCCCGTGGCCCAGGCGACAAGATCG
The DNA here is from genome assembly GCF_009875575.1 of Eggerthella sp. BIOML-A4. Taxonomy (NCBI): domain Bacteria; kingdom Bacillati; phylum Actinomycetota; class Coriobacteriia; order Eggerthellales; family Eggerthellaceae; genus Eggerthella; species Eggerthella sp. BIOML-A4. Next base: position 14,500 of record NZ_WWRX01000017.1, read on the forward strand.
CCCAGGCTCACCGACGACGACCCCACGAGGAAGGCCGCCGCCGTCACCGCCGCCAGGACGGAGGCGGATACGGCGATTGCGAGCGGTGCGGCCTTTTCACGGTTGAACGAAGTCACCGGACGGCCTTCGCTTTACGCGTACAGAGCGTCGAACAGCACCTGGTAGCTCTGATCCCAGCGCTCGTTCGGCTTGTACTGGAACAGATGCGGGTCGAGCGTGACGTAACGGCCGTTCTGAACCGCATCGAGCGTCGACCAGGCGGGATTGGCAGCCGTTTGATCCTCGAGCGCCTTCATGGCGGCTGCGTCGTCATTGCCCATGGGCACCACGAAGATGTAGTCGGGGTTCATCTCGATGATCGATTCCAGGCTGAAATCCTTGAGCAGGCTGGGATTCTCGTCTGCCAGATTCTTGACGCCCAGATCGGCCAGCATGGCACCCGTCATCGTCGAGGACGCCTGCACGCGGGTGCCGCCCGAGAATGTGGTCAGCACCAGCGCCGTGGGCGCCTCGCCCGCAGGCACCTTGGCCGTGATCGCCTTGATGCGCTCGGACACGGCCTGGGCGTTCTGTTCGTAGAGATCGTCGCGTCCCGTGATGTCGCAGCAGGTGCGCAGCATGCGCTCGTAATCTGCGAACGTCGTCACCTGAAAGCACGCCACCGGGATGTTCGACGCTGCGAGCGCCGCCTTGAGGTCGGCCTGGTTCGAGTCGCCTCCGCGGCCGCCCGAGCCGCTCGTCATGATCACGAAGTCGGGCTCCAGCGCGATGATGGACTCGAGGTTCGGGTTCGAGAAGTCGCCCACCTTCTGCACGTTTTCGGACTTCAGATCGTAGTCGGACAACGTGAACGCATCATCGGATGCGCCCACGAGCGTGCCGCCCGCAAGCTCCCATATGCTGGCGAAACTGCCCATGCAGGCGACCACGCGCTGCGGATTGTCGACGGTCACCTCGGCGCCCGTGTCATCGGTGAACGTGACCGCTCCGGCCTGAGAGGCGGCCGGGGCTTCTGTTTGCGGAGCGCTTGCGTCAGCATCGGCGTTCGGCTGAGCAGCCGAGCAGCCGGCAAGCATCATCGTCGCAGCAAGGGACGCGGCGACGGCAGAAGGAATGATGCGTTCGGAGATAGTGGTCATGAGTGGTCCTTTCGATGTCGACGGTTTAGACGGCGGCCGCAACCAAAGCGTTGCCGTGGGCGCAGTAGTCGTCTTGAGCGAGGATGTCGCCGTCGTGGTAGTAGGCGGCGCGGGCGCGACAGCCGCCGCAGCCTTGCGCGTAGTCGCAGGTGCCGCACGAGCCGGAGTACGCCTGCGTGCGCAGCTTCTCGAACACGGGGCTCGACGCCCAGATTTCATCGAAGGGAGTCTCGCGCACGTCGCCCGCCTCCTCGGTCATGTAGGCGCAGGGACGCACGATGCCCTCGCTGCCGATGACGCAGTACGTGAGGCCGGCCAAGCAGCCCCGCTCGAAGCGCGTGTCCACGCCCAGCTGCTTCGCCACGCGCGTGAACTGGGGAGCGCACGTGGGCTTCACGTCGATGGGCACCTGCGAGGCCTTCGTCATGATGTCCTTGAGCAGCTGCTCGTTCTCCAGCACCTCGAGCGATGTCTCCTGGATGAACTTGCCGCGCCCCACGGGGATGAGGAAGAACACGTAGTGCGCCATAGCGCCGATCTCCACGGCGAAGTCGGTGATGTCGCACACCTCGTCGCGGTTCCAATCCACGACGGTGGTGTGCAGCTGGAACGGCAGGCCCGCCTGCTTGCAGGCCTCGATGCCCGCCATGGTGAGGTCGTAGGCGTGCTCGAGCCCGCGGAACCTGTCGTGCTTGACGGCATCGAGGCTGTCCACCGAGATGCCCATGGCGCAGGCTCCGGCCTCCTTCAGCCGCACGGCGACCTCCGGCGTGATGAGCGTGCCGTTCGAGCCGAACACGGGGCGCAGCCCGCGCGAGGCAGCGTGCGCCACCAGCTCGTAGATATCGGGGCGCATGAGAGGCTCGCCGCCCGAGAAGATCATCACCTTGAAGCCGGCGCGGGCGATCTCGTCGATCATCTTCTTGCCCTCCTCGCAGGAGAGCTCTTTGTCAGTGGCCTCCTCGGCGTCCTGGTAGCAATGGACGCACTTGAGGTTGCACTTGTTCGTCGTCATCCACGACACGAGCATAGGCGTATCCTTTCTTGGTTGCGGCTTCGCCTTTTGGCGGCGCCATGCTTGCTGAAACCGAACGAGGGTATGACGTGCCGTGCGGGAGCCGCAAAGGGAGGTAGGAGAGATGAGGTTTTGCGGCACCCGCACGGCGCCGAGATCGCAGCCTATTCGGCCGGATCGGGGCGGGAACGGTAGGAGGCGACGATGGCTTCCAGATGGTCGAACACCGCTTGACGCAGCTCGTCGAACGATCCGTCGCCGCCGGCGTGAGGGGCGATGTTCTCCATGAGGATGAAGTTCTGCTCAGCGCGCGCCGTGTCCTGCTCCATATCCAACTCGAGGTAGCGCTTGGCCAGCTCGCGGTTACGTTCGCTGTCCACGGGCTCGCCGGCAGGCATGAGGCGGATGGTGTCGGCGATCAGCTCGTGCCACTTCGACACGGATTCACCGCGCGCCACTTGGTTCTCGGCGGCCTCCTCCGAAGCCGGAGCGTCGTCGCGGATGCAAGTAAGGCGCCAGAAGAACTGGCTCTCGCCTTGGCAGCGTTCGATGGTGTCGGCCATGGCCTCCCAGTTCACAGACGCATCGTCGAGCGACTCGTCATGCAGGGAGCGCAGCGTGGTCATGCGCTTGAACAGCGATTGGAACTGCTCTTCGATAGCATCCATCTGCTCGTCTGCCAACTCCTGCAATGCTGCCGGCTCTCGGTAAAGAGCTGCATCGGATTTGATCTGGGCCAGCGACAGCCCGAGGTACTTCAAGGTCAGAATGCGATACAGGTCTTTCACGTTGTCGTCGGTGTACAGGCGCTGGTTCTGCGGACCCTTCGCCGATGGCGACAGCAGCCCCTGCTGGTCGTAGTACTGGATGGTGCGCACCGTCACGCCGACGCGTCGCGCCAGCTCGCCGATAGTCAGGTAGTTCTGATCGGTCATGGATGCTCCTCCGAGGCGACCGAAGCTCGGCCGCCGCCTTTCCTCTCGCCTTGCCGCGCGTCCCCCGCGCGCTCGAACTGCAATCGAGCATACGCGATGACGTAACGTCACCGTCAACGATCTCCAAAAGATGGCGACAAAAATCAGGGAAAACCCTAAGCGTTTCCTGTCGGCGAAAAAAAAAACGCGCTCCCGGGCGGGAGCGCGTTTCGTCGTCCATGCTGCGAGCGTGATAATACGCGCGGTTTAGTCGATTTCCTCGAACTCAAAGGCATCGTCGGCATCGCCGAACCCGGACAGATCCTTCTCGACGCCAGAAGGAGTCGGCGTGGCCGGCGCCACCACGGCGCCCGTCGCCTGGGGCACAGAGTACGCGCCCGCGCCGTCGCGGTTGATGGGAGCCTGCGCCGGAGCCGTCACACGGCCCGTAGCGGTGGTCTCGACCACGTCGATCGTGCGCGCATGGGCGCTGACCGGCAGGGAAGCGGGCATCTCGCCGCCGATCTCGGCCAGCTTGCGCGTAGCGTCGCCGATGAAGTCGGTGAGCAGGTCCCGGTAGTCCTCGCGCACGTCCTCGCGGTCGTCCTCGAGCTTCTTGATGGCGTCGAGCACCTTCTGACGCTCGGCTTCCGCCTTGTCCACGATGCGCGTGCCCTCGTCCTCGGCATCTTTGATGGTGGCCGCTGCCTGGGCATTCGCGTTCGCGATGATCTCGTCTGCGGAACGCTGCGCGATGATGAGAGCCTGCGCGATGGCGTTGTCGTCGGCCTTCTTGGCCTCGAGCTGGCGCTCCAAATCGGCGATGCGCGCGTCCTTCTCGGCCAGCGCGGCATCGTCCGTCACGACGACGGGAGCTTCGACGCGAGCCGGCGTGTCGAAGCCTTCGAACTTACGATCGTCCAGCTGGTTCTCGAGTTGGGCGATCTGGGCGTTCATGCCGTCGATCTCGTCGGCGACATGCTCGAGGAACACATCGACTTCGTCGACGTCGTAGCCTTTGCGATCGATCGAGAAGCTCTGGTTGTGTATCTCAGCCGAGGTGATAGCCATCTGTAGTCCCTTCGTCTTGTTCGCACGCGAACACGATTCTACGCATTAAAACAAGTTTATCAGTAAACGTACTCCAAATTGTAATACAAGCAGGGCGATGATGGGCGTAACGTCCACCATACCTCCAAGCGGGGGTATCAGCTTCCTGAAGAGGTTGAGATACGGGTCGCACACTTTGGCCAGTACCCGGTTGATGTCCGCCAAGATGCCACGGTCGGTGGGAAACCACGACATGAGCACGTAGACGAACAGCACCATACTGTACGCATCGGCAAGCGACACGATGAGGTATTTGATGCTCAACATGCGTTCTACTCCTTAGAACGTCGGGCGGCGGCAGCCGCGCCGGCGAAGAATCGAATACGGGATCACAGCACGCCCTGCCCGCGCAGGCTCATGCGCTCGGCATCGGTGAGCGCAGCACCGCGCGAGATGACGAACACCTTGTCGGCCACGCAGTCCACGCTGGCGTCGAGAGCGCTCGACACGCCGAACGAGAAGTCGAGGATGCGCTTCGACAGATTGTCGGGCGTGTTGCGCAGCGCGAGCACCACCACATCCCCCGCCTTGAGAGCCTTCGCGATGCGCTCGACCTCGGCGTAGCTGGCCGGCTTGAGCACGGTGACCGAGCGGGAGGGGTTGTGCTTGACCGCCCCGGCGCCCGCGTAGGCGTCGAACGGATCGAACGCCGCAGTCGTCGCCGTGGCGGTTGCCACGGTAGCGCCCGAAGCGGTGGTTGCCGTTTGCACCGCGACGCCCGAACCAGAAGGCCCAGAAACGCTCGGCGCATCGTCGGACGTGGAGGTGAACAGCGAGTTCAGGCTCTCGGAGCGCTCGCGGTTCGCTGCGGCGGCCGCACGCGCGATAGGCGTGTTCGCCGGGGCGGGCTGCGCCGCTTCCACCATGGTGCGATCGCCGCGGTAGGAGCCGCTTGAAGGCGACGTCACACGGCGAGGCGGCAACGGATCGCGGTTGAGGCTCTCGGGCACCTGGGTGTGCGCGCGCACGTCGTCGATGGACACGAGCTTCGCGGATCCCACGGACGAGCTGCGCGCCGAGGAGCGCGCGTGCGAGGCGCGCGCAGGACGCGAAGTCACGGGCGCATAGGGCTCATAACGCGAACCGGGAGCATCGTCGGCGGGGAAATCGTCCTCGTTGTAGTCGGGACCGTACTCGCCGTACTCCTCGCTGTAGTCGTCGAACCCCTCGTCGTAGTAGCCGTCGTCGTAATGCGGGTTGGCGTCTGCGAAACCCAGTTTCGATTTGATTCCCTCGAGCATTCCGTGCTCCGATTTCTTGATCTTTGGCAGCTCCATACCGTTCACCTGCTTCGTTTCTTATCCGGCGGTCCAGCCGCCGCTGCGTTCAGCGTCATGGCCGCGCCGCGCTCTCACGCGTGCGCGGGGCCCTCGAAAGCGTCGTCGAACAGGGCTCGCCCGATGCGCACTATGGTAGCGCCCTCGGCTATCGCCTCATGCCAGTCTTCGCTCATGCCCATAGAAAGCTCATCGAATACGGCGGCCTGTTCCCCGTCGAGCCCAAGCCGCACTTCGTCGCGCAAACGCGCCAGATCGGCGAAGCATGCGCGAGCCCGTTGCGCATCGCCCTGCGGCGCCATCGTCATAAGCCCGCGCACGCGCACGTGCGGAAAGCCCGCGCAGTACTCCAGCATGCCGGCCACCTCGCTCGGCGCGAGACCGCTCTTGCTCGCCTCCCCCGACACGTTCACCTCGAGCAGCACGTCTTGCACCTTGCCCGACGCCGCAGCTGCGGCGTCGAACTTCGGCACGTGACGCTGTTGGTACAGCGAGTGCACGAGCGCGGCATCCCGCACGATGTCGGGAATGCGGCGCGATTGGATGTTGCCGATGAAGTGCCAGGTCTGCTGCGGAAAGCGAGCGCGCTTCCCCTCGAGGGAGTCCGGGCGGTTCTCGCCGAAGTCGTGCGCGCCGGCCTCGATGGCCTCGGCCACTTCGTCGGCACCCACCGTCTTCGACACCGCCACTACGACCACGCTCTTCGGATCGCGCCCGCACGCCTCGCAACAGGCGGCCGCCTCTGCGACCGTGCGCTCGTAGCGCTCTTTGAATCCCATGCCGCTCACCCAGCCTTTCGAAACGCCACCGCGCCATGGCGCCCGCAGATGCCGCCCGCGGCGCGGTACGAGAAGAATTCGTCGCACGAGCATACCGTGCACACGCCCGCATCAGCCACGCGCGCGCGATCGATGCCTGCCTCTTCGAGCCCGACCGTCAACGCCTCCAGCAGGTCGACATGGCGTTCGTCGGGAATGCAGGAGGAACCGAAGCGGTCTTCGAAGCGCTTGCGCACGTCGGCGCCCGTCTCGAAGCAGGACGCGTGGATGTGCGGCCCCACGTACACGTTGTAGCCGCTCGCCGCATCCTCCCCCAGCTCGGCGGCATCGGCCCGCGCGAGCGCGCGGACGGCCTTCGCGGCCACGCCGTTCTCCACGCCGCGCCATCCGGCGTGCGCCACCGCGAATCGGCCCGTCGGCGACACGACGATCACGGGGACGCAGTCGGCGAAGCACAGCAGCGCCGCGATCCCGGGAACGGTGGCGACAAGAGCGTCGGCGCCCGCGAGCGCCGCTTCGCGCGCGGCATCGAGCGCCTCGGGCGACGCGTCGTCGAGCTCCACCACGACTTCCCCGTGCACCTGGCTGGGCACCACGAGCGGAACGTCGGCCGCATCGAGCGCTTCCAGCACGAGCGCTCGGTTGCGCTCGACCGACGCAGGGCCGTCGCCCACGTGATTACCCAAGTTGAGCGAGGAATACGGGCCTTCGCTCACCCCGCCCGCGCGTCCGGTGAACGCGACGCGCACGCCCGTGCGCTCGTACAGGGCATCGTCGGTAAGCACAGGAAGACAACGCGCGCCGAAGCGGCGCGCGGTTATCTGAGGGATGGGCAGTTGTCCGGTCGCGACCATCAAGCGACCGCTCCTTACCGCTGGCGCTTCAGGAAGTCGGGGATGTAGTCCTCGTCGGCGAAACGGCCGTCGCGCGACGTCGTGGAGAACGTCACAGGAGGAGCGGACGGCATCGGGTCGGGCGCCGTCGTGGAGGCGAACAGGTCCTTGCGCGAGAAGTCCATGGAGGACTGCTGCGAAGAACCCATCTTAAAACCCGTGGCGATCACCGTGATGCGCACCTGATCCTGCATGCCTTCGTCGATGATCTGGCCGTAGATGATGTTGGCGCTCTCGTCGGCGCAAGCTTCCACCGTGCGCGCCGCCGCGTCGACCTCGGTGAGCGTGAGGTCGGGGCCGCCGGCGATGGAGAACAGCACGCGCGACGCGCCCGCGATGGAGGCTTCCAGCAGGTTGGAGTTCGTGGCCTGCTGCGCCGCGTCGAGGGCGCGGTTCTCGCCGGAGGCGAGGCCGATGCCCATCATGGCCGTGCCGGCGTCTTTCATGACCGTGCGGATGTCCGCGAAGTCGAGGTTGATGAGGCCCGGGATGGTGATGAGGTCCGTGACGCCCTGGATACCCTGGCGCAGCGTGTCGTCGGCGATGCGGAACGCGTCGAGCATGCTCGTCTTCTTGTCCACGATCTCCAGCAGGCGGTCGTTCGGGATGACGATGAGCGTGTCGACTTTCTGGGACAGGAGGTCGATGCCCTGATCGGCCTGGTTGCGGCGGGTGCGACCCTCGAACGAGAACGGCTTGGTGACGATGCCCACCGTCAGCGCGCCGATCTCCTCGCGGGCGATCTCGGCGATGATGGGCGCCGCGCCCGTTCCGGTTCCGCCGCCCTCGCCGGCCGTGACGAACACCATGTCCGCCTCGGCGAGCGCCTCGCGGATCTCCGCGCGACTTTCCTCGGCCGCCTGGCAGCCCACTTCGGGGTTCGCGCCGGCGCCCAGGCCGCGCGTGAGCTCTTCGCCGATGTGGATCGTCTTGTCGGCGTCCGACATGAGCAGAGCCTGTCGATCCGTGTTCACGGCGATGAACTCGACTCCTCGCACGCCCGCTTCGACCATGCGGTTCACGGCATTCGTGCCGCCGCCACCGACGCCGACGACCTTGATGACCGCCAAATGCTCGGAACCTATCTTGTTTGGCATTGTATCCTCCACACCTGCTGCGTTTTCAAATGCTGCGTTTCCCGTCAGGGCACAGTTCACGTGCGGTTATTGTACACGATGCTCAACCATTTGCAAATTACGCTGCGGTAATGAAATGCGCACGTCCACAGATATAGCGGATGAGCCGGGTAAGCGGAAACGATGGATGCCGCCGTGGCGCGCCGGCGCGGCCATCGACGTCGCCGCTCATGGTCGACAGGCAACCGCTGGCGAAGGGGCTCGCCCGTTCGCAAATCCGCGCGGCGCCGCTCGCAAGGCGGCTGCTGGCCGAACATGCAGGCGAGGCTATATCGTATAAGAGCAGCATCGCGTCGACCGGCTGACCGAAAACGAACGTCCGCGACCGGAAGGGAGTCCCCCATGGTTCCGCTCGTACTCACCGCCTTCAAAGTATAGAAAGCTCGCGCGTCGATTCGGCGCGCGCGAACATCCCCCTCCTCAAACCAATACGCTTATCGTCGCGTCCTCTTGCGAGGTCGGGCGAAGCTTGTACCGAAAGGAAGACCCCATGCCCTGGTTCGATCAAGCGCCCTGGCTCGTCGCCCTGGCGCCGTTTTTCGGTCTGTTCCTTTCCGCATTCGCGAAACGAACAGACCCCTTCATCGCAGGCGACCGGGTGTACCGCCACGACGCCCCCGCGCGCCTGTCCCACTGGACCCACGGCATCGGCACCGCCGTGTGCCTCGCGTCGGGCATCGTGCTGGGACTGAGGTTCACCCCGGCATTCGTGGAGGACGGCCCGGCCGCCATCCTATGGCAGAACGTCCATTTCGCGGCCGCGATCGTGTTCCTGTTCGGAACGTTCTACTACCTGGGCAACACGATCATCTCGAAATGGCGCTTGCGCGAGCACCTTCCCACGAAGAACGTGGTCGCCTACACGGTGCGCCACTACGGCCTGCTCGTGGGCATCAAGAAGTTCACGATGCCGCCCGAGGACAAGTACTTCGAAAGCGAGAAGGCCGCCTACGTGATGGCCGTGGTCACGGCCGCGTTGCTGGTGGTGACAGGCCTGGTCAAGGCATTGGCCCACGTGGTGCTCACGCTGCCCGACGGCCTCATGAACGTCATGTTCTGGGTGCACGACATCGCGGCCGCGCTCATGCTGCTGTTCTTGGCGGCGCACGTGTTTTTCGCCGTGATCGCGCCGTTCTCGTGGAAGACCTTCCCGTCCATGCTGATCGGATGGATGCCGCGCGGCGAGGCCGAGAAGGAACATGCAGGTTGGATGGAGCGGCTCGAGCGCGAGCAGTCCGAGCGCGGCATGGACGAGTCCGCACTCGGCGCCGGAGAGCGCGCGGCCGCGCAAGAGACGATGGGAGCCGCCGCGCGCGCAGCAGCCGCCGACGGCACGCAAGGGAGATGAGCGATATGACCGAGACGAATCAGCGCGCGACCGACGCGCAGCATAAAGGCGGCCTCTCCAGGCGCCAGTTCATCGCCGGGATCGGCGGATTGGGAATCGGCGCCGTGCTGGGAAGCGGCATCACGGCGCTGCTGTTGCCCGACGACGTGTACGCCATCGAGGCGAGCCAAGGCTACCTGCTGGTGGATGCGAAGAAGTGCGCCGGCTGCGAGACGTGCGTCATCTCGTGCTCGCTCGCGCATCTAGGCCGTATCAACACCTCGCTTTCGCGCATCCAGGTGATGAAGAACGCGCTGGGAAGCTTCCCCTCCGACGACGTCATGCAGAACCAGTGCCGCCAATGCCCCTACCCTTCCTGCGTGGAAGCCTGCCCCGTGGGCGCCATGCACGCCGACCCCGAGACGGGCGTGCGCCTCGTGGACGAGGGCAAGTGCATCGGCTGCGAGCGCTGCGTGGAGGCGTGCCCCTTCACGCCGTCGCGCGTGCAGTGGAACTTCGAGGACAAGCACGCCCAGAAGTGCGACCTGTGCAAGAACACGCCCTTCTGGGATGAAGAGGGCGGCCCGTCCGGCAAGCAGCTGTGCGTCGAGATCTGCCCCATGAAGGCCATCGCGTTCACCAACGTGCTGCCCGTCCAAACCGACGAAGGCTACACGGCGAACCTGCGCAACGACCACTATCTGGAAATCGGCCTGCCCAGCGACGACGAGGCGCGCATCCCTCCCGCGCGGCTCGGATACGGCGCAGGCGGCACGGCAGCCCAGGCGGCAGCCGGCTCGAACGACAAATAATAGGAGGACCTCATGACCGAACATTACGGCTACGCCGGCAAGATACTCATCGTGAACCTGACCGACCGCACCTCCCAGACCATCGACACCGAACCTTACATCGAATGGGTGGGCGGCCACGGGATGGCCTCGAAGCTGTTCTGGGACTACTGCGAGGACAAGACCGTGGAGGCGGTCGATCCGGGAAACGTGCTGGTGTTCGCCGCCACGCCGTTCTCGGGCGCCGTGGTGCCGGCCGCCTCGGCGCGCTGCGAGTTCACGGGCATCAGCCCGTTCTCGCTGCCCGAATGGTACAACCGCTCCAGCATGGGCGGCCGTTTGGCCGGCATGATGAAGGAAGCGGGCTACGACGCCTGCGTGGTGCGCGGGAAAGCGGAAGCGCCCGTGTGGATCAGCGTGGTGAACGACCAAGTGACGTTCAACGACGCGACCGACCTTTGGGGACTCGACACCTTCGAGTGCCAGGAGAGAATCTGGGAAGAGGTGACGCACGGCACCGCCCCTGGCTCGTGGTACGAGTTGACGAAGGGACGCGACGGAGGCCGAACCACGCAGCGACCGTCCGTCATCTGCATCGGACCTGCCGGCGAGAACCTGGCGCGCGTGTCGTGCATCGTGCACGATGCCGGCCACGTGACGGGACAGAGCGGCTTCGGCGCGGTGTTCGGCGCCAAGAACCTCAAGGCGATGAGCTTCATCGGCTCGAAGAGCATACCCATCGCCGACCCCGCCGCGCTCGTGAGGCTGCGGTTGGAAGTGCAGGAGAAGTTCGGCTACGACATCGACGCCGGCAAGGTTCCGGGCGCGCCGGGCAGCCCGGGCGCCGCATCCACCGTGCTGGACACGAGCCCCACGGTGTCGCGCGCAGAAGGATGCCGCGGCTGCTTCAAGAACTGCCGTAACCTGTACCCCGGCGGCGTGGGCAACGAGCTGACCTGCTCGGCCGGCCTGTACTTCACCGACTCGGGCAAGATCGACGAGCAGCTGGCCGCCTACAGCCTGCTGTCGAAGCTGGGGCTGAACGGCTACGAGATCGACATGCCCGTGTACCTGCACAACCTCTACAAGATGGGCGTCATGGGCAAGGGCAAGGACATCGACACCGATCTGCCCTTCGAGCAGTACGGCACCTACGCGTTCATCGAGGAGCTGCTGATGCGCATCGCCTACCGCCGCGAGATCGGCGACGACCTGGCCGAGGGCATCGCGCGCGCGGCGCAGAAGTGGGGGCGTTGGGACGAGGACACGTCGTCGGGCCTGCTGGCGCGCCCGAACTGGGGCTACTGCGAGCACAACGAGCCGCGCGCCGAGGTGGAATGGAGCTACGGAAGCATCTTCAGCGAGCGAGACATCAACGAGCACGGCGTACACAACGCGGTGTACAACACCTCCATCATGGCGGTGCTCACCGGCGCCGAGCCGCCCGTCTCGGCCGAGAACATGGCCAAGCAGCTGGCCGATCAGTCCGGGCTGGGCGACCCGCTGTGCTTCGACTGGAGCGAGGAGGGCATCTATTCCGATGCGCGCGTGCGCGAGATCCACTGGAACCGCGCCTACGGGCGCTTCTGGCTGCAGTCGCTGGGCATGTGCGACTGGGTGTGGCCGAACTTCATCAGCCGCAAGCACACCGCCGAGACGGGCTCGACGTACGGGGCCACGCCCGAGTACGAGGTGAAGTTCTTCCAGGCCGTCACCGGGCGCGACCTCTCCTACGAGGAAAGCATCGAGCTGGGGCACAAGTTCTGGGTGCTCGACCGCGCCATCTGGGCGCTGGAGGGACGCCATCGCGACCAGGAGGTGTTCACGAACTACGTGTACGACGTGAAGACCACCAAGCCCTTCCCCCTCGTGGTGTTCGAGGACGGGAAGTGGAGCTACTCGCTGTGCCAGGGCCGCACGCTCGACCGCGACAAGTTCGAGGACTTCAAGACGCGCTTCTACGCCCACGAAGGGTTCGAGGAGTCCACGGGTCGCCCGACGCGCTCCGGGCTCGAGGCGCTTGACCTCGGCTTCGCCGCCGACAAGCTGGAAGCGGCCGGAAAGCTGGGAGCGTGATGGACATGGCAGCTCTCGACGAGACGGCCGCCGCCACATCCCGGGAGGCCGCTGCGTGCGGCGGCCCCGCCTCCCCTGCATGGGGCGAGGAGGCGGGGAGCGGATCCGAAGGCATACCCGGCATGGCCGAGGCGTGCCGGCGCTTCCCCTTGCCCTCACCCGACGAGGCGGCCCATGCGCTGCGCGAGCTCTCCTGGGGCGAGCACTTCGTTGCCGGGCGCATGGTGCCCTCCAAGGGCGGGTCGGACCTGTACCTGTACAACCTGCACAGCGCAGCCGTGTTCCTGCTCGACCGAGACGAAGCGCGCGTGGGCAAGGGCGCCGACCAGATCATCAAGCTCATCGACGTAGACGCCTTCGTCGCCTGGCTGCGCGACACGGTGGGCGACGCGGCGCTGGCGGACGCGATCGCGCGGGAATGTCCGGCCGACGACCCCTACCGCGACCGCCTGGAGAACGTGCAGCGGCTGCTCGCGCTGCGCATGGTCCAGTACGGTGCCGCGAGCGACGCGATGAACGCGGCCGACGCCGAGCAGGACGAGGGAGCTTGACGATGGCGGACGGACGGGCGTGCGCGCCGCTGGAGGACTTCCCCCTCCTCGCCGCGCACGCCGCGGGCGGCCCTCCGCTCGCCTACCTCGACAACGCGGCAACCACGCAGAAGCCGTCGTGCGTCCTCGACGCCATGGATGATTTCTACCGCACGGCATGCGGAAACCCGCACCGTTCCGCGCACGCGCTGGCCGCTGCGGCCACCCGGGTCTACGAGGACGCGCGCTCGACGGTCGCGCGCTTCATCGGCGCGTCGCCGGAGGAGACGGCGTTCACGAGCGGGGCCACGCACGCCCTGAACACCGTGGCGCTCTGTTATTGCGCCGAGCGGCTGGAGCCGGGCGACGAGATCGCGCTCACGCTGCTGGAGCATCACAGCAACCTCGTGCCGTGGCAGACCGCGGCGCGGCTTTCCGGGGCGAGGCTCTCCTTCATCGTGCCCGACCGCGCCGGGGTCGTCTCAGACGACGAGATCGACCGGGCAATCGGCCCGCGCACCCGCGTGGTGGCGTTCACCGGCATGTCGAACGTGCTGGGAACCGTGCCGCCCGTCAAGCGCATCATCGAAGCGGCGCACGCCTGCGGCGCCGTCGCCGTGCTCGACTGCGCGCAGAGCATCGCGCACGAGCCCCTCGACGTGCACGACCTCGACGTCGACTTCGCCGCGTTCTCGGGCCACAAGCTGTACGGCCCTATGGGCATCGGCGTGCTGTACGGCAAGCGGCGCCTCCTCGAGGAAACGCCGCCCTTGCTGCGAGGCGGGGGCATGGTGGAGGCGGTGTTCGAGGGCGCGTCCTCGTTCGACGGAACGCCGGGGCGCTTCGAAGCGGGCACGCAGAACGTGGCAGGAGCCGCGGGGCTGGCGGAAGCCGTGCGCTATCTCGACCGCATCGGCTTCGACGCCGTGCGCGCGCACGAGCGCGAGCTGACCCGCGCCCTGGTGAGCGGCCTGGACTCCATCCCCTCCGTCAGGCTCTACGGCCCCGGGCCGAACGCCGAGACGCCGCGCGGCGGCATCGTCTCGTTCAACGTGAAGGGCGTGGGCGCAGCCGAGGTCGCCCACGTGCTGGACCGCCGCGGAGTGGCAGTGCGCGCCGGCGCGCACTGCGCCCAACCCCTCCTGCGCCACATAGGAGCGGAAGCCGTCTGCCGCGCCAGCGTGGCCGCCTACACCACCATGCACGACATCGACCGTTTCCTAGAAGCCGTAGAGTCGTCCCGCAACGAAGCCGTAGCCCTGGCAACATCGCGCATGCTGTGAAACAGACGGTTCGGGGGTTCCCGCCTGCCGGAAACCCCCGAACCGCCGCACGGGATCCTTCGACTCGCTACGCTCGCTCAGGATGACAACGAGCACAAACCCCCAGGTCGAACCCTCCCAGCGAACAGGAAGCTCAAGCCGCTGCGCCTTGCGGGCGGGCGGGGCGCCCCACCAAGCGAGTTTCGCAGCGAAGCGAGGACTGTCTGAGCGACTGGGGCGTCCCGCCCGCCCGCAAGGCGCAGCGGCGCGCAGGTCCCTAGAGAGCCCTCCAGGTGGGCCGATCCACCACCCGCACGTTGATGTACGCCAGCCCGTCGGGATGCTCCTTCATGATCTCGAGGCAGACGCGCTCTTTGTCGCGGATGTTCTCGGCCGTGCCGAACACGATCTCCACGCCGCTTTCCAGCGTCAGCGTGGTGGACTCGGTCTCGGTGGCCGCCACCTTCTTCACCTGCCCCGCCAGCTCGGTGGTCATGCCGTCCACGATGGCCAGCGCGTTGTTCACGTTGGCGTCCGAGCAGTAGGCGCCCACCTCGGGGCGCGTGCCGTAGGGCACGTCGGTGATGTGCAGCACCTTGGCCGCGTCCTCGTACACCTTCGGGCTGGTCCTCTTGCCGGCCTCGGAATTCTGGTCGGGGATGGGCATGAGCCACATGCCGTCCGAGGCGATGGCCCACGGCTGCACCGACTCGGCGTTCTCAGTGGGCACGTCCACCACCGCCGTGATGGTGCGCTCGGTGACGGCCAGCTCCAGGGTGTTCGGGAACACGCGGTTCACCGACACGTCGTCCACCCATGCGTCTTTGAGCAGGCGCTCGCGGATGCCAGCGGCGTCGACGCGCAGAAGCGTGGTTCCGGCGGGCACGCTGGCAAGCTCGGACATGTCGGTGGCCGTGAGATGCTCCACGCCGGTGACCGAGACGTTCTCGATGGTGAACAGGTTGGAGTAGTACACGGCCAGGCCGCCGCCTACGAGCGCCAGCACGAGCGCGGCCACGATGCCGATGCGCACCAGGTAGCGACGGTAGGTTTTCTGCGCGCGAGAAGAGCGCTCGGCGCGGTCGAGATCCCCCACGCGCACCGACGACAACGGCGGGCGAACCTGGTTCGCACGACGCTGCGGCAGCTGGCCGCCGGGAATGGCGCGATAGGTTCCAGGCGTCGAAGCACGCGACGAAGTTCGCGGCATGCCGCCGCGCGCGGATTGGCGCGGCGCGCCGCCGGCGGGACGCACGCCCCTGCCGGCCTGCCCGGAAGCGCGGCTGTTGCGCGGGCTCGCCTTACGCGAACCCGAGGAAACGGACTTCCGGTTGTAATTCGATGCCATACGTCTCGTACACCTTCGTCTTGACCAGGTTGATCAGTTCCAGCACGTCGCGCGCCGTGGCGTCGCCCGTGTTCACGATGAAGTTCGCGTGCACCTCCGACACCTGCGCCCCGCCGATGCGCAGGCCCTTGAGCCCGGCTTCCTCGATGAGCGCGCCCACCGGAGCGCCTTCGGGGTTGCGGAACACGCTTCCGCACGACGGCAACGACAGCGGCTGCGTCTTCTTGCGCCGCGCGTGCGACGCTTCCATCTTACCGCGGATGAAGAACGGGTCGGCAGGCTCTACGGAAAGTTCGCATTCCACGATCACCTCGTCTGAAGCGAACGAGCTGGAACGGTAGCCCCACGCGATCTGGTCGCCGTCGCGCCGAACCAGCCCCTTCCCGGGCGACAGCGTGGTCACCGACACCACGCGCGAGCCGATCCACTCGTCGCGCGAGCCCGCGTTCATGCGCAGCGCGCCGCCCACGGTGCCCGGCGTTCCCACGGCGAACTCGAATCCCGCCAGCGATCGACGGAACGCCTCCTGCACCACCGACGACAGCGGCACGCCCGCGCCCACGCAGAAGCTGTGCGCGTCCTCGTCGTAGCGGCAGATGCGGAAGTCGCGGCCGAGCGTGATCACCACGCCGGGATACCCCTCGTCGGCGACGAGCAGGTTGCTGCCCCGGCCGATGGCCACCCACGGCACCCGGCTCTCCTCGCATACCGTGACCAGGCGCTTGAGCGCTCCGACGGAGGCCACCTGCACGTAGAAACGCGCGGGTCCGCCGATGCGGTACATGGTATGCCGAGCCATGGGCTCCGAAGGGTACACGTCGCCGTCGAACGCGTCGTCGACGAGCAGCGCCTCGAGCGGCGAGGTATGGCGGGCGGTCATCGCCGCATCACGCCTGCCGTCGCGCGGCGGCGCCGTCCGCCTGCGAAAGCGCGTCGACGAGCTGCGGGCCGATGGCGGTCACGTCTCCCGCGCCCATGGTGATCAACAGGTCGCCCTCGCCCAGCTTGCCGGCGAGATAGGGCACCACCTCGATACGGCGCGGCACGTAGGCGGCCTCGGGATGACCCGCATGGTCGAGCACCACGTTCAGGAACGTCTTGCCCGACACGCCGGGGACGGGCGCTTCGCCCGCCGGGTACACGTCCATGAACGTGACGGCGTCGGCCGCGTCGAACGCCCGGCCGAAATCGTCCTTCAG
Organism: Eggerthella sp. BIOML-A4; assembly: GCF_009875575.1. Lineage (NCBI taxonomy): Bacteria > Bacillati > Actinomycetota > Coriobacteriia > Eggerthellales > Eggerthellaceae > Eggerthella > Eggerthella sp. BIOML-A4. Next base: position 31,296 of record NZ_WWRX01000017.1, read on the forward strand.
CACCTCGGTGAACAGCGGCGCGCGCGAGTAGCGGTGCGGCTGGAACAGCACGTGCACATGCGCGAAGCCCAGATGGGACGCGGCCTCGATGGTGGCGGCGATCTCGGTGGGATGATGCGCGTAGTCGTCGACCACGGTGACCCCGCCCGCTTCGCCCACGAGGTCGAAGCGGCGCTTCACGCCGGCGAAGTCGGCCAGCGCTTCGGCCGCTTGCGCAGGGTCGTATCCGAGCGCCCACAGAAGGCCGACGACGCCGGCGGCGTTCAACACGTTGTGACGGCCCGGATTCTGCTTGACGTGCGCGCTCACGACGCTTCCGTCGGGCAGTTCGAGCGTGAAGTCGCTGCCCACGCCGTTCGGCTCGTACGAGGCGATGCGCACGTCGCACGCATCAGAGAAGCCGTAGGTGAACAGGCGCTTTCCGGAGGCGCAAGCCACGCGCACGAGCGCCTCGTCCTCGCCGCAGGCCACCACCACGCCGCCGTCGTCGGGCACCGACCCGATGAACGAGGCGAACTTCTCGTAGATCTCGTCGAGGTCGCGGTAGTGGTCGAGGTGGTCGGCCTCGATGTTCGTCACCAGCACGGCGCGCGGCGACAGATGCATGAACGACTTGTCGCTCTCGTCTGCCTCCACCACGTAATGGGCGCCCGTTCCCGAGTGCGCGTTCGTGCCGTAGGCGCGCACGATGCCGCCTATGAGGAACGTCGGATCCTCCCCCATGCCGTCCAGCACGCTGGCCAGCATGGACGACGTGGTGGTTTTGCCGTGCGTGCCGGCCACCGCGAGCGTCTGGAGCGCGCGTCCCAGATAGGCGAGCATCTGGGCGCGATGCCAGATGGTCAGGCCGCGCGCCTTGGCGGCGGCGAGTTCGGGGTTGTTGTCGAGGATGGCGGTGGACACGACGATCACGGGGTTTCCCTCGGGGATGTTCGCCGGATCGTGGCCGATGTGCACCTCGATGCCCGCCTCGCGCAGCTGCTTGGTGTAGCGGCTCTCCTTGAGGTCGGTGCCGCTCACGCGCATGCCCTGGTCGAACGCGACGCGAGCGATGCCGCTCATGCCGACGCCTCCAACGCCGATGAAATGTACCTGGTCGATGTGCATGGTGTCCATAGTGCGTCCTCGGTCTCTCTGATGTACTGCAAACCGCTATTGTACCCTATCGCGCGACCGCTCAACGCTGTGCGCGAGCCGCTTCCATGACCGCGTCGGCCAGCAGGCCCGCGGCGTCGCGCGTCTTCTGCGCGCGGGCCGCGGCGGTCATGCGGGCGCGCACGTCCTCGTCCTCGATGAGCTCGCGCAGCTTGCGGGCGAACTCGGGCCCCTCCACGTCGGCGTCGGCCACGAGGTAGGCGGCGCCCGCCTCCACGCATGCCTGCGCGTTCATGGTCTGATGGTCCTCCGTGGCGAACGGGAACGGCACGAGCAGTGCCGGAAGCGCGCGGGCCGATATCTCGGCGAGCGACGTGGCGCCGGCGCGCGAGACGACGATGTCGGCCGCGGCCATGGCGTCGCCCATATGGTCGGTATAGCCCAGCAGCTGCCAACGAGCCTGCTGCTCGGGCGAAAGCGCCAGCTGCTCGCGCACGGCGTCGAGCTCCTTGGGGCCGGTCACCTGCACGATATGCAGGTCGCCGTAGGCCAGAAGCTCGTCTTTGAGCGCGGCGACGGCCTGGTTGAGGTGCCGCGCGCCCAGGCTGCCGCCCGTCACCAGCAGCATGCGCGCGCCCTCCGGCACGCCGAAGCGCGCGCGGCCCTGCTCGCGCGTGGCCGAGAACACGCTTTCGCGCACGGGGTTGCCGGTCACCCGGACGCGGCTCTTGTCGGCCAGCGCCTCGGCCGCGTGCTCGTAGGTGAGGCACACGGCGGCGGCGCGCTTGGCGAGGTACTTGTTGGCCATGCCCATGACCGAGTTCTGCTCGTGCACCACCACGGGGATGCCGCGCTGCTCGGCGGCGCGCGCCACGGGGATGCACACGTAGCCGCCGAAGCCCACCACCGCGTCGGGTCGTATCTCGTCGAACCACCGGCGCGCAAGCGTCGTGCTCTTCTGAATGGTGAGCACGGCCTTCGGCAGCGTGAGCGGATGGTTGCGGTTGAAACCCTGGGCCTCGAACGGCGTGAACGGGATGCCCGCCTCCCGCACGAGCCGCGCCTCCACGCCCGTGGGCGTGCCGGCGAAGCGCACCTCGCAGCCGCGCTGCTTCAGCACGTCCGCCAAGGCGAGCGCCGGGTTGATGTGGCCGGCGGTTCCGCCGCCGGAAAGAACGATCAGCATGTTCGCTACCTCCTGCCCCTGCTCGACGACGAGCGCCCGCCGCGTGAGGGCGGCGGCGCACCGTTCGTCGCGCGCACGACGCGCAGATCGGCGCGTCGGCGATCGTAGATGGTCGGCGCCTCGGCGCCGCGCGATACCGATAGGATGATGCCCACCATGATGAGCATGGCCACCAGCGACGATCCGCCCGACGATATGAACGGCAAGGGCTTGCCCACCACAGGGAACCACCCGATGACCATGGCGATGTTGAGGAACGCCTGGAACGCGATCATGATGGTGCAGCCGCCCGCCACCATGGTGCCGAAGTTATCGGGCGACGACTGCGCGATGCGGGTACCCGCGTACAGGAACAGCAGGAACAGCGCGATGACCACCGCGGCGCCCACCAAACCCAGCTCCTCGCCGATGATGGCGAAGATGAAGTCGGTGTCCGCTTGGGTGAGGTACAGGTACTTCTCGTGCGAGTTTCCCAGCCCCACCCCGAACAGGCCGCCGCCGGACAGCGCGTACAGCGAGTGGATGAGCTGGAAGCCCGTGCCGAAGCCGCCTTCGCCGTCGTTCCACGGATTCATGAACACCATGAGCCGGTCGCGGCGGTATGACGAGCCGAAGATGCCCACGAGGCCGAGGGCGACCACGACGCCGATCACGATGAGCATCGTGCGCAGCGGCACCTCGCCCAGCCACATGACCGCGAGGATGCCCACGACGCAGATCATGGCCGTGCCCAGGTCGGACTGGGGGCCCAGGATGATGAGCACCGGAGCCAGGACGAGCAGGCCCACGAGCGCGAAGAACACCAACACGGTGTACTGCCCCTCGCGGAAGTCCGTGAACAGACGCGCCGCCACCAGCACGAGCGCGATCTTCGCGAACTCCGAAGCCTGCAGGCTGGCCGAACCGATCATGAGCCATCGGCGGGCGCCCCATTCCTCATCGCCCACGCCCGCCACTGCCGTGATCACGAGCAGCGCGAACGCCACGGCCCAGATAACCCATACCGCATTGCTGCGCCAGAGCGAGACGGGCACGAACTTCCAGATGATCAAAGCAAGGATCACGCCCGCGACGGCGAACTTGATCTGGTTGAGCGTCTCGGCCATCGGATCGACCGCGACCTCGGTGCCGGCTTTCGCCAAAGTGATGACCGCCGAGGTCGAGTAGATCATCACGAAGCCGATGAGCATGAGGGCGAGCACCGACAGCAAGAGGATGATCCGAGGTCCCATGATATGCGCAGGCGCGCCGCGCTTGTCACGTTGAATAGCCATGGCGGGCCTAGGCGCCCAACGCGGAAGCCGCGTCGGCTACGAGCGTTTTGAATGCGGCTCCCCGCTCCTCGAACGAGCCGAACTCGTCGAAGGAGGCGCAAGCCGGGGACAGCAGCACGACATCTCCCGCCGAAGCTAGCGCGAGAGCCGCGTCGAACGCGTCGGCGAGGTGCGCAGCACGCGCCGCGGCGAAACCGGCAGGAGCCTGCGCGTCCGCCGCCTCGAACGCGGCCGCTAATCGCTCGCCCGCATCGCCGAAGCACACGACCGCGCCCGCATGGGCGTGGGCGGCCTCCACGAGCGGCGCAAGGTCGGTGCCCTTGTCGTCGCCTCCCAGCAGCACGACGGGGCGCGTCTCGGGAAATGCGGCGAGGGCCTTGAGCGTGGCATCGACGTTCGTCGCCTTGGAGTCGTTGTAGCAGCGCACGCCGGCCACCGAGCCGCACGGCTCGATGCGGTGCTCGAGCGGCGCGAACGTGCGCAACCCCTCGGCCACGTCGCTCTCGTGCACGCCCAGCGCGAGCGCGGCTGCCGCCACGGCCAGCGCGTTCGAGGCGTTGTGCTCGCCTTTGATCTGCAGTTCTTCGACGCGCGCCGCAGCGTGCTCCGCACCGTTCAGCGCCACGCGCAGCGTGCCGTCGGCATCCAGGAACGCGGCGTTGTCGCTGCCGCACGCGGCGCGCATGTCACCGGTTAGCCCCGCGGCCGTGCCCAGCGGCACGTACGAGAAGCCCCGCTCGCCCGCGTCCAGCGCGCGCAGGCGGCGCACCTCGGCGCGCACCACGTCGTTCGTCGCGTCGAGCACCGCCACGGCGCCCGGCACGCCGGGCAGGTTCGCCAGCAGCTTGAGCTTCGCGTCGCGGTACGCCTCGAAGCTGCGGTGCCAATGCAGGTGGTCGGGCGTGATGTTCAGCAGCACGGCCACGTTCGGCGCGAAGCGCGCCGTGGAAGCCAGCTGATACGACGACACCTCGGCCACGTACACGTCCGTGCGCCCCGCGGCCACGGCCTCGATGCACGGATCGCCGATGTTGCCCACGGCGGCCGCGGCAAGGCCCGCCCCCGCCAGCACGTGCGCGGCCAGCGCGCAGGCCGTGGTCTTGCCGTTCGTGCCCGTCACCGCCACCCAGCGGCTGTCCGCGGCGCTCTCGCGCCAGGCGAACTCCACCTCGCTGATCACCTCGGCCGATACGGCCGCGGCTGCCTCGTAGAAGGCCGAGAACTGCGAGATGCCGGGGCTCGCGATGCACAGGTCGAACGACCCGCCCGCCTCGGCCGCCAGCACGCCCACCGCTTCGTCCCCGAACGCGACGAGCGCGCCGGCCGCGCGCGCCTCGGCCGCGAATTCCTCGGAGGCCGCGCTGCGCGCCCCGGCCGCCACGGCCAGCGCTTCCACGCGACCGTCCAGAAGCGGCAGCAGGTACGCGACCGCCGCGCGGCCGCTCTTGCCCAGACCCAAAACGAGCACGCGCCCCAGATGGTGCGGCGCGTGCTTGCGATTCGCTATGAGCTCCCGCGAAGCCATGGACTACGCCACCGCCATGAGGGTCTCGGCGAAGTACAGCGAGAAGCCCGTCGCGGCCAGCACGCCGGAGATGATCCAGAAGCGCACGACCACCTTCGTCTCGCTCCAGCCCTTCTTCTCGAAGTGGTGGTGCAACGGCGCCATGAGGAAGATGCGCTTCTTCGTCTTCTTGTAGTAGAACACCTGGATCATGACGGACAGGGCCTCGGCCACGAACAGGCCTCCGATGATGAGCGACACGAACTCGGTCTTCGTGAGCACGGCCAGGCAGCCCAGCGCCATGCCCAGCGCGAGCGATCCGGTGTCGCCCATGAAGATGTCGGCCGGAAACGAGTTGAACCAGAGGAACCCGATGCACGCGCCCGCGAGCGCGGCGGCGAAGATGGCGGGTTCCAACAGATCGGAACGGTACGCGATGGCCGCCATCACGATCATCACGATCATGACCGTGCCCGCCGCCAAACCGTCCAGGCCGTCGGTGAGGTTCACGGCGTTGCACATGCCCACCAGCAGGATGTTCATGAACAGCAGGTACAGCCAGGGGATGGCGATGCCGTCGCCGACGGGAACCACCGTGGTCAGGATGCCGAAGTCGAGCGTCACGACGAAGGGAATCTCCACGGTGGGCTGTATGCCCAGCCAGTTCACGGCCACGAGCACGAACGCCGTGGCGATGGCCACCTGCCCCACGATCTTCGCCTTCGGGGTGAGACCGAGCGAGCGCTCCTTCACCACTTTCGACGCGTCGTCGACGAGGCCCAGCAGACCCGTGAGCACGGTAGCCGCCAGCAGCACGAACGTCTCGGGCGTGGGCATGCCGACGAACAGCGCCACCGCGATGACCGCGATCAGCATGATGACGCCGCCCATGGTGGGCGTGCCCTGCTTCACGAGGTGGCTCTCGGGGCCGTCGGCGCGCACCTGCTGGCCGATATGGCTCGACTTGAGGAACTTGATCCACAACGGCGTGAGCACCATGGTCACCACCATGGCGAACACGACGGCAAGGAACACGAGAAACGTCGGATATTGGTTGAATACCGTAAACATAGCTAATTGACCAGTCCTTCGACTACGCGAGTCAGACCCATGAAATGAGACGCCTTCACCAGCACGGCGTCTCCGGGCTCGACGCAGGCGTCCAAATCTCCGAACACTTCAGAAAGAGAGCCCGCGCGCACGATGCGCTGGGGATCCATGCCGGCGCGCTCAGCGGCGTCGGCTATGTGCAGGGACAGCTCGCCTACGCACACGAGCCGGTCGAGCGGCAGCGTGGCGGCGAACTCCCCGATGCCCGCATGGCAGGCCGGGGCGTAGCTTCCCAGCTCGCCCATGTCGCCGAGCACGGCCACGTGCTTGCCCGGCACGTCCAGCGCGCAGAACGTCGCAAGCGAGGCGCGCATGGAGTCGGGGTTGGCGTTGTAGGCGTCGTTCACCACGGTGAACCCGCCGCGCGCACGGAGCACTTCCTGGCGGCCGGCTTCCGGCTCGGCATGCGCGAGGGCATCGGCGCAGACGGAAAGCGGGATGCCGCAGGCGCGCCCGACCGCGGCCGCGGCGCACGCGTTCGACACGTTGTGCAAGCCTCGCAGCGTGAGCGCGCAGCGCGCCGTCTCCTCCTCAGGGGCATCCGCGAAGCCGACGGCGTGCAGCCGAAAGCGCGGGCGACCCTGCTCGTCGAGCTCCACCTGCTCGGCCCACACGGCGGGACGCGCCGCTTCGGCGGCTTCGGCCTGGGCGCGGCGCTCGGCTGCGGCGGCGGAGCCGTCGAACAGCACGGTTTCCACGCGGCGCGCATCGAGGCGCGCATGCTCGCGCACGAAATCGGCGTAGTCGTCGTCGGCGTTCACGAACGCCCGGCCCGTGCCCTCCGGCAGCGCGCACAGAAGCTCGGCCTTGGCGCGCGCGATGTTCTCGCGGCTGCCCAGAAGCTCGATATGGCTCTCGCCCACGTTCACCACGAGGCCCCAATCGGGGCGCACGTAGTCGCATAGGTCGGCCAGCTGGCCCGCACCGCGCATGCCCATCTCCACCACCACCGCCTGCGTGCCCTGCTCGGCGGCGAGCAGCGTTTTGGGAACGCCCAGCTCGTTGTTCTGGTTGCCGGCCGTCGCCACCGTGGACAGCGTGCTTGCCAGCACGTCGCGCACAAGGTTCTTCGTGGTGGTCTTGCCGGTGGAACCCGTCAGCGCGATCACGCGACCGTGCAGGTGAGAGCGCCATTCGCGCGCGATGTCCGCCACGGCGTGGGCCGTGTCGGGCACCTCGATAACGCTTGCGCCCAGCTCGGCGGCCAGCATGCGCACGGCCTCGTCCAGCGGCTGCATCACAAGCGCGCACACGGCGCCGCCCGAGAGGGCCGCACCGACGAAGTCGTGGCCGTCCACGCGCTCGCCCGGCAGCGCGACGTACACGTCGCCCGGCTTCGCGTCGCGCGAGTCCCAGGTGAGCCCCGTGGCCAGCGCGCGCGGATCGAGCGGCTCCACCATGAACGAGCCTCCCGTGCATGCGGCGATCTGCTTGTGGTTCAAACGCATGCTATCGATCCTCGCCTGCGGGTTCGTCGCCGAACGCACGCGCGAGCTCCTCGGCGGCCACGATGCGATCGTCGAACGAGAGCACTTGGTCGCCCACGAGCTGATAGTCCTCGTGGCCCTTGCCCGCGATGAGGATCGAGTCGCCCGGCTTCGCCTGCGCGATGGCGCGCGCGATGGCGGCGCGACGGTCGGCCTCCACTTCGAAGCGGCCGGCTCCCGAGCTCATTCCGCTCACGATGTCCTCGATGATGGCCTGCGGATCTTCGGTGCGCGGGTTGTCCGACGTCACCACCGCATGGTCGGCCGCCAGGGCGGCCTTGCCCATGATGGGACGCTTGCTGGCATCGCGGTCGCCGCCGCAGCCGAACACGCAGACGGTGCGGCCGGGCGTGAGCGCCATGATGGACGCGAGCGCCTTCTCCAGCGCGTCGGGCGTGTGGGCGTAGTCCACGAACACCGACACGCCGCCCGTGTTCGGCGCGCTCACGCGCTCCAAACGACCCGGGATCTGCGGCGCCTCCTCGAGCGCTTCGACGATGGTCTCGGCCGGGAAGCCCAGCTGCAGCCCGATGCCGAAGGCGCACATGACGTTCTCCACGTTGAACTTGCCCACGAGCGGGTAGTCGAACGTATGCAAGCTGCCGCGCACGTCGAGCGTGACGGTGGTGTGGGTAGGAGCATACTGCACGTCCACGGGATGGATCTGCGCGGAAGGATCGAAGCCCGTCGTGACCACGCTGTCTTCGGCAACCGAGCAACGCCGCAGCAGCTCTTTGCCCCACTTGTCGTCAATGCAGATCACGCGCTTGGCCGGATAATCTTTCGAGAACAGGCGCGCCTTCGCCTCGAAGTAGGCCTCGAACGTGTGATGGTAGTCCAGGTGATCCTGCGTCAAGTTGGAGAACGCCGTAACGGCGAATGCGGCGTCCCACGTGCGATCGAGGTCGAGCGCATGAGAGCTCACCTCCATGGCCACGACGTCGCAGCGCGCATCGCGCATGCGGGCGAGCAGCTGCTGCAGGTCGGGCGATTCCGGCGTGGTATGAGCCGATTTCTCGGCCTCGTCGCCGATGCGGATGCCCACGGTTCCGATGACGCCCGTGCGCTTCCCCGCTACCCGCGCGATGTGCTCTACCAGGTAGGTCGTGGTGGTCTTGCCGTTGGTGCCGGTGATGCCCACCAGCGCAAGGTCCTTGGAAGGATGGTCGTAGAAGTTCGCCGCAGCGGCCGCCATGGCCTTGCGCGTATCCTTCACCACGATCTCCGTGACGTCCGTAGCGTCGGCCAGGTACACCTTGCGCTCGACCACGAGCACTTTCGCGCCCCGATCGATGGCGTCCTGGGCGAACGAGTGCCCATCCGTCGTCATGCCTACCACGCAGAAGAACGCGTCGCCGGGTTGCACCCGGTCGCTGCGGTAGGCGATACCGTTCACCTCGTCGTCGGCGTTGCCGAGGATGGTGCAGTCGATACCTGCGAACAGTTCGGTACAGGTCTTGCCCATGGCTTCCTCACTCCGGATAAATGTTGAATCGGTCGATGGCTGTTGTCATTATATCCTTAAAAATCGGCGTGACCACACCGTCGGTGGGAACCTCGTTGGCACCCACAAAACAAACCAATTGGCTGGAAGAATCGGCCAGGAAACCGGTGAAGGCCAGGTTGTACACCCCTTTTCGGTAGCCGCCGTTCTTCTCGTCGTAGATCTCCGCCGTGGACGTCTTGCCCGCCACGTTGAAGCCGTCGATGGCGGCGGCCTTGCCCGTGCCCTCGGTGACGACGGTCTTCAGCATGCTGGTCAGATCGTCGATGGCTTTCTTGTCCTTGATGACGGTGTCGCTTCCGTACTCGGCCGTCTCGCCGCTTTGGGGCTTCGACAGGAGGAAGTGCGGCGTGCACTCCACGCCGTCGTTCACGAGCGCTCCGTAGAAGCGGGTGATCTGCAACGGCGTGAGCGACAGGCCCTGCCCGAAGCTGACGTTGTAGGCGGTGACCTTGCTCCAATCGTCGAAGGGAAGCAGGTTCCCCAGGTACTCGGTGCCGGCTTCGCCCTCGCCCGGATAGTCCACGCCCGTCTTCGTGTGCAGGTTGTACTCGTTGATCTTGTTGTAGAGGTTCCGGAACCCCGACACGTCGCCCACCGTCGCGTTCTCGGTGGCCAGCGAGATGCCGACGTTCGACGACTGGTCCATGATCTGCCGCAGCGTGTACGTGGCGTCTCCGCGCTCGTGCGCATCCCTAATGACGTAGCCGTCGGCCTCGATGGAGGACGGGCAGAACAGCTCGGTGTCGGGCGTCATGGTGCCAGCTTCCAGGATGGCCATGGCCGACACCGACTTGAAGATGGAGCCCGGCTCGAACAGGTCGGTCACGCATTTGAGCTTCGGCGCATCCGCTTCCATATTCGTCCGGTCGGCCGGATTGAGCAGCGGCAGCGATGCCGCGGCGTAGATCTCTCCCGTGCCGCCGTCCATCACGATGGCGCTGCCGCCGTTGGCCGTGATGCCCTTGGCATCGGCCGTCAGGCGCTCCTCGACGGATTGCTGCAGCTCTATGTCGATGGATATGATGATGTCCTCGCCGTCCACGGCCGCCTTGGAGTCGCGCGTGCCGCCGGGAATGGGCGTGCCGTCGGGGCTGCGCTCCTCGCGCGTGTAGCCCGCCTCGCCTGACAGCACGTCGTCGTAGTACAGCTCGAGGCCCGATACCCCCTTGTAGTACTCGCGGTTGTTCTCGGCATCGGTTTCCAGCGTGCATACGCCGATGACCTGGCCTCCCACCTGAGCGTTCGGATACTCGCGCTTCCACAGCGTCTTATAGCGGATGCCGAAGTCCATGCCTTCGCGCGACCCTCCCGAAGCCGAGAGCTCGCGCACGCGCTCCTTGAGAGCGTCCCCCACCGCCACGTCGGCCTTCTCCTTCACCACCGCGTACCGCGTGTTCGGAGCGGTGATGGCTTCCAGGTAGTCGGACTTCTGGCCGCCCAGCACGTCGACGAGCACCTGAGCCGTCGCGTCCGCGTCGTCGACTTCCACCGGGTCGATGTAGATGGTGGTCGACTCCACGGAGGTGGCCAGCACCACGCCGTTGCGATCGTAGATGGTGCCGCGGCGCGGCTCGATCCAGTCGTAGCTCATACGCGCGTTCTCGGCTTCCGAAGCCATGGCAGGGGCGGCTATCACCTGCAGGTACGCCAAGCGCAGCACGAACAGCGCCGCGATGACGGCGAAGGCGAGAATGGGAAGGAACACCCGGTTCGAATTCGAGTTGAAGTCGACCGCCGCAGCCGGGCGGCCGGAGGCGCGCACCGGACGCGCCGCGCGCGGCGGACGCGAGGGGCGGGCGGACGAGCGGGAGCTTCCGCGACCGCGAGCAGGGCGCTCGCCTCGCGGCGTGTGCGGTCTATCGGACATCGGCTTTACGCCTCGGAGCCAGCCGCTATGGCAACGCTCTTCGAAAGGGACAGGGCGCCGGACTCGTCGGTTGCGACGACGTCCTTATCCAGAGTGATGACCCCCGTGGTCTCGGGGGCGGCCATGCCCAGCTTGCCCGCCTGCTGCTTCACCTTCGTCGGATTGGACAGCGTGCTCTGGGACACTTCCAGCGCGGCGCCCGAAGAGCGGGCGTCGCTGATCTGGCTGGTCAGCTGGCTCGACTGCATCGTCGTGGAGATCGTCGCGGACATGAGCCCGATGCGCGCGAATCCCACAAGCGACACCACCAGCAGCACGACCGCCGCCGCCTTCGCCAAGAACACGACGTTCGACGGAAGCGTGGGGGTCTGCGTGCGGGTGCCGCGGCCCGGAACGACGCTGATGCGCTCGCGCGGGCTGCGTTCGGGTGCGCGCTCGGGATAGTACGAATACGCTGGTGCTGCGCCCATGTCCGACCCCCTTTCTGTGTTTCGACTGCATGTAAAGGTCGCGTGCGGTGCATATGGCTCCCGCTTGCGTCAGCGGGACGTTTTTGCTTATCGTTTCTGCGCTACGCGAAGCTTGGCGCTGCGTGCGCGAGCGTTGCGCTCGATTTCTTCGGCCGTCGGCAGAACCGGCTTCCTGGTGACGATGTCGAGTATCGGCTGCTTCCCGCACATGCACGCCGGCAGATCCGGAGGGCACGTGCATCGGTTCGCGAACTTGGCGAACGTTTCCTTGACGATGCGGTCCTCAAGCGAGTGGTAGCTGATGACCACCAGGCGGCCGCCGGGGTTGAGCCAGCGGATGGCCGCGTCGAGGCCGCTTCTCAGCACATCGAGCTCGCCGTTCACCTCGATGCGCAGCGCTTGGAACGTGCGCTTCGCCGGGTGTCCCCCTGCTCGGCGAGCCGAGGCGGGGATGGCGGCCTTGATGATGTCGACCAGCTGCTCGCTCGTCTCGATGGGAGCGTTCTGGCGCGCGCGCACCGCGAAATCCGCGATACGGCTGGCCCACTTCTCGTCCGAGTAGGTACGGATGATCCGAGTGAGATCTGCTGCGGTGTAGGTGTTGATGATCTCTGCTGCGGTAAGGGTTTGTTTACCCGGATCCATCCGCATATCAAGAGGGCCGTTCTCCTTGAAGGAGAAGCCTCGAGACGGCGTGTCGATCTGCACCGAAGACACTCCGAGGTCGAACAGAACCGCATCGACGCCGGGCACCTCCGTGCTGAGGAGCGCTTCATCCATATTTCCGAAGTTGCCGCGCACGAGTTCCAGGCGCGGGCGCACGTCGTCAGGCAACGTCCCGAGTTTGAGACGGGCAGCGGCCAGCGCCACCTCGTCTTGATCGATGCCGATGAGCGTGCCCCCGCTCCCGATGAGCTTGGCCGCTTCGAAGGAATGCCCTGCACCGCCGAGTGTTGCGTCCACGAATGTATGCTGTGGTTTGAGGTTCGAGTATTCGAGGCACTCGGCGAGCAGAACGGGTGTATGCCGATATTCGCTTGTCATATCGCTCACGCCTTTCGATCAGTCGAACAACAGACCGAGATCGGTCTCGTCGTCCACCGCGTCGTAGCGCTTTGCGTCCCAGATCTCGAAGTAGCCCGTGTTGCCCACGACGACGACCTCCTTGTCGATTCCCACGGCTTCGCGCTGCTCGGCCGAGATCATGATGCGGCCGGCTGCGTCGATGGACACATCGGCTGCACGCGACTTCAGCTTGCGGCGCAGGCGAACATGGAGATCGTTGGTGCGGTCGAACTTCTCGAACTTGTCCTCGAACACGCCGGCCACCCATGCATTGAACGCATCGGGCTCGAACACGTAGAGGCACTCGTCCTTCGGGTTGCGGGTTACCACCAGATCCGTCGAGAGAACCTTGCGAAACGATGCGGGAAGCGACATGCGGCCTTTGGCGTCCACCTTATGGCGGTACGCGCTGTTGAGATCGACAACCTTGTTGCCCTCTTCCGCCATGCCTTCCTTTCCGCCGCCGTCCCACGGCTCTTTCGATGTATGGAATTCTATCCCACTTCGCCCCACTTCGCAACAAAATATGCGACTTGACCCCCTTTTTGCCCATCCTGAAACCCACCGGACTCTTTCCCGTTAACCGCTCCCCTGCCAACCGAAAAACGACACGACCACATGTAGAACGGACGCGCTTGGGCGGGCACAACATGTAGGCCGCCCGCCCCCGCGGTGGGACGAAGTGGGGAGTTATGCGGAATCTGTGGCAGGATGGATCTTCAACCTGAATTTCAGTTCGCCGCCCCCTCCCATCAGGCACAAAACAGCGAACGGATGTTTGAAATTGAGTCAGCAGGGGGCAAAGTGGGAGACGAAGAGCGCCTTCCTACTTCGCCCGGGGGTGGGCGCTCAGATACTCCTCGCGGATATGGGTGCGGTTCACGTGGGTGTAGATCTGGGT
>NZ_WWRX01000018.1:0-34022 GCF_009875575.1 Eggerthella sp. BIOML-A4
CCGCCGCGCAGGCCGGGGCTGCCGAGGCTGCCGGGGCGCCCGCAGCGGCGCCCTCGGCGGACCAAAGGGTTGCGGAGGGCGCGAAGTCTGGTATATCCTTGAAGTTAGCCATGACTAATAATCTAGCGATGCAACGAAAAGGAGCGGCGTGCAATGAGCGATCGCGATGATTCAGCCGAAATTCTAGACGATGACGCCGAAATGAGGTGCGCGGCGGCGGGATCGGGCTCGCGCGCCCTCGTCGAGTCGAACCTGATCGGCGTCGGGGGCGACCCCGCGGCGCGCTCGCGGGCGGCCTACCTGGCGCAACGCACCTCGCTGGCGGACGGCTTGGGGTCGAACGGCCCGTTCACCGTCCACGACATCTACGAGACGCAGATCGCCTCCATGCACGGCGTGCGCGTGGAGGCCGCCGAGCGCGGGCGCGTGGGCATGCTCTGGGAGATCGACGAGCGCTACGGCCAGGGAACCTACTGGTACTACCCGCTGGGCGACGACCTGTCCGTGGCGATCTTCGACCTGCAGTTCAACCGGGAGGTAGGCTTCACCTGCCAGACGCCCGACCTGTTCTGCTTCGGGTCGTACGGCCGCAACATGGTGCCCTACTTCGGCATCACCGACGACCCCGCCGACCGGACGCTGCTGGGCTACGCGTGGAAGTCGCAGCCCTACGGGCAGGTGACGAAGGCCGACGAGCGCCTCGACGTGACGAGCATCTGCATGCTGCCGAAGGGCCTGCAGCGCCTGAGCCTGGCGTGCCACTGCGACCCGCTCGTGCTCTCCCGCGCCATCGCCTCGCTCGACGGCATGCAGGATGTGCCCGGCCTCAACATGGTGTTCGACGAGATGAAGCGGGCGCGGCCCTCGTCCATCACCGCGCCGGCCTACTACGAGGCGAAGGTCACCGAGGCCGCGGCGATGCTGCTGGACTGGTCGCTGGCCAACGCGCGCGGGGCGGCGAGCGCCATCCGCGCGGCCGACCGCAGCGCGCTCAACCTGACGCGGGCCCACATCCGCGAGCACCTGGACCGCGCCGTGCCCTCAAGCGAGCTGTGCCGCATCGCCTGCATGAGCGCGAGCAAGCTGACGAGGCTGTTCAAGCAGGCCGAGGGCATGACGCCGCAGGAGTACGCGCGCACCCTGCGCATGGAGCGCGCCTGCGAGCTCCTGGGCGACACCGACCTCAGCATGGCCGAGATCGCCGCCCGGCTGGGCTTCGCGCGCCAGGGCAGCTTCTCGGAGGCCTTCAAGGAGCGCTTCGGCGCCACCCCGCAGGAGTTCCGCGCGCTGCGGGCCGCCCGCAGGAGCGCCCGCTAGCGCCCGGCCCTCGCACGCTGTCTCTCTTCGCACATGTGCCGATCAGCGCGCGGCATCGGGTACCCTGCACGTTTCACGCGCTTTCCCATCACGCCGGCGCCCTCCTCAGCCGCGTCGTGCCAGATCCTGCGACGTCCGCTCGCCCAAATCGATGAGCTCCTGGCGGCCGTGCGTTCCCGTCTTGACGTAGATGCGCCGCAGGTGCGTGTCCACCGTGCTCTTCGAGATGAAGAACTCCGCGGCGATGCGCTCCCCCGTGCGCCCCTTGAGCGCCAACGGAAGGATCTCGGCTTCGCGCTTCGACAACCCGTGCTCCGAGGCGATGAGACGGCATGCGTCGTCGAAGCGGTCGGCATCGCGCACGATGACCGACAGGGCGCGGAAATCCCGCTCGGTGAACAGGAAGAGGTACGCGTACAACGCGGCCAGGCCCGCGAACGCGGCGACGGCGTAGGGCACCTGCCCGGCCGGCTCCAAAAGCTCGATGCCGTTGCCGCAGGCGATGCCCGCCAGCTCGCCCGCGTACAGCGCGGCGAACCCGCGCGCGAACGAAACGGCGGCATCCTGCCCCGTGATCTTCGCCATGACGAGGAACAGCGACACCAGCACGAAGGTGAGCCCCAGATAGCCCGCCAGCACGATGGCCTCGCCCGGAACGCCGAACGAGCCCAACACGGGCACGAACAGAAAACCCGCCATCATCACCAGAACGGCCAACCGGTACACCCCGTCGAGCGGCCCGTCCACGGCGCCGCCCGTCTTGCCCGCCGGATCCCCTGCCTTGCCGAGGCTCACGCCCAGAAGCTGCAGCGATGCGATGCAGAACAGCACGAGCAGCAGCAAGCTGGCCAGCACCGTGGGCGTGGAAGCCATGCCGGGATCGGAGCCGAACGTCTCCATGAAGCCTGCGGCCAGGCCGAACAACACGGTACCGGCGATGATCTTCTTCGAAAGCCGCGCCGTCTCGTCACGCTGCTCCTTCGTCGCCAAGAGGTCGCCGAAGGACAAGGAGCCTCCCTGGGACGTCCCCTCGCTTGCGGCGGCGCGCGTCGGCAGCAGCCCGCGCAGCGCGAAAGCGCTTCCCAGCGGAAGCAGCTTGAGGGCGAACGCCGCCTGGGGCGCGGCGATCGCGACCGCGAGCAGGCAGACGCCTGCCGCGACGGCCGCGGACAAGAACACCTGCGGCACCGAATCGCCCACCGGCCGGCGCCCGAGCGCCCGGCCCCATGCGGCCAACATGAAACCCGCCGGCAGGCCGACGAGCAAGCTCTCCAGCACGATGCCGTGGTCGCCCCCTCCGGCGATGGCGGGCATGAGCGAGCCCAGCACCAGCAGCCCGGCGTAGCACCACACGAGCGGCCGAGACAGCAGCGCATCGCGCGCACGCGGCGAAGCCATCCGCAGCAGCGCGAACGCGATCAGCATGCACGCGAGCGTGCCCCATAGGTCGGCGCGCTCGAAGGCGAACGGGCCGTCCCCGAACGCGCGGTTCTCTCCAAGGTAGAACAACGAGAACACGAACCCCTCGTTGCAGGCGAAACCGCCGATCACCCGCAAGGCCGCCGTTCTGCCTTCCTTATCGGCGCGCAAGCCGAGATGCACGTGCTCCCCTTTCTCCGTCAGGCCTTACAGCTCCATCATAACGGAGATGCCGTGTCGCTTCGCGCCTGCCGCCCGCCCTCCTCAAAATGCGCAACCGCCCGCGGCACGGATGCCGCGGGCGGTTGCTGGGCGCGAGGGAGGGAGGGTTCGCGCCTCGGTAAGGGAAGGATAGGTTGGTTTATGCGACCTTGTCGACCTTGTCGGCCTTCTTGGCCACCTTGACGGTCTTCTTGGGGGCGGCAGCGGGAGCAGCTTCCTCCACGATTTCCTCAACCGCCTCTTCCTCGTCGTCGGCTTCCACCAGCTTCTCACCGCCGCCGAGGCCTTCGCGCAGGCTCTTCACGGTCTTGCCCACCGACGCGCCGAGCTTCGGGAGGTTCTTGGGGCCGAAGATGAGCAGTATGACGGCGAGGATGATAAGGAGCTCGGGTACCCCCATGCCTAAGATTTTCATGTGCGCCTCCTACAGCGTATCGGTGGCGCGCGTCTCGCCTGTGAGCCGCCGCCGGTTTCAACGAGGCACATCATGCCCCAGAACCGGCGGCGCGCCTATCGTGCAGACGCATGATTTTATGCGCATAGAAGCGCGAATCCGTGTCATGCAAACGGCGTACGGGATGCGTCCTGCCTGCTCACAGCTCCTCTGCCACGACACGCCCTGCTAGCCAGCCCATGACGCTGGCCATCATGAGCCCGCGCGTCCATCCGCTGGAATCGCCGAGGCACATAAGGTCGCATACGCTCGTCAGGAAGCGTTCGTCCATCTTGACGCGGTTGCTGTAGAACTTGAGCTCGGGAGAGTACAGAAGCGTCTCCTGCGCTGCGAACCCCGGCACCACCTCGTCGACGGCCAGCATGAAATTGAGGATGTTGGTCATGGCGCGGTACGGCATGGCCGCCGTGATGTCGCCCGCCACCGCATCGTCCAGCGTGGGTGCCACGTTCGAGCGCACGAGCTCCTTCTCCCACGTGCGCTTGCCGTCGAAGATATCGCCCAAGCGCTGCACGAGGATGCGTCCGTCGCCCAACATGTTCGTGAGCTCGCCCACCTTCTGGGCATAGGCGATGGGCTGGTCGAAGGGGTGCGAGAAATTCTGCGAGCACAGTATGGCGAGGTTCGTGTTCGGCGACTTGCGCTCCTTGTAGGAATGGCCGTTCACCACGGCGAGACCGCCGTCGTAGTTCTCCTGGCTGACGAAGCCGCCGGGGTTCTGGCAGAACGTCCGCACCTTGTTCTTGAACGGGCGCGGATAACCGATGAGCTTGCTCTCGTACAGCACGTCGTTCACCGTCTCCATAACCTCGTTTCGCACTTCCACGCGCACGCCGATGTCCACAGGACCGGGTGCGTGCGCTATCGCATGCTCGCGGCACATGCGCTCGAGCCAGTCGGCGCCGCGCCGGCCCGTGGCCACCACGGTACGCCGAGCGCGGATCTCGCACGCGCCGTCCGGGCCGGCGACGGCCACGCCTCGGCACCGCTCTCCCTCGATGAGCACCTGGGTGCATTCCGTGCGGAAGAGCAGGTCCACGCCCGCCTCGCGCAGGTGGCGCTCGATACGCGCGTACAGATCGCGGGCGCGCTCGGTGCCGAGATGGCGCAGCGGGCAATCTACCAGCTTGAGACCCGCTTTGATAGCGCGGCGGCGGATCTCGTCCACCTCCGGTTTGCGTTCTGCGCCCTCCACGCGCACGTCGGCGCCGAAGCCCAGGTACACGCCGTCCACTTCCCCGATGGCGTCCTGCGCCTCATCACGCCCGATGAGGTCGGGCAGGTCGCCGCCTACGTCGGCCGACAGCGACAGCTTTCCGTCCGAGAACGCTCCCGCGCCCGAGAACCCCGTCGTGATACGGCAGGGTTCGCAGTTCGCGCATGGCGCGCCCGCCTGCTTCGGGCATACGCGATCCTCCACCGCCAAGCCTTTGTCCACCATGACGATGCGCCCCGTGAAGCCCCGCTCCAAAAGGGAGAGCGCGCAGAAAATACCGGCGGGGCCCGCCCCCACGATGACCACGTCGGTGTCGATGGTTCGCATAAGCACGCTCCTGTTCCCGCGCCGTTCCGACGGCGCGATTCGTGTTCTGCATCATTGTACCCCTCCTGCCGTAGGCTCGTCCGGGATCCGGCGACGGGAGAGGAACAGCCGATCGGAGCGGATGCTTCGCATGAGGAGCTCCGACGCGGAACGCGGCCTGCCCGCCAAGTTCCTGTGAAGGATTCTTGAACCTCGTGTGACGGTTCGCCGGACATTCATAAGGTCGCGAACTGCGACGTTGCCGTTTTGTTACCCTTCCTCTTCGCGCCCGCAACCATACCACGCCAACGAACCCGACGCGGACGCAGGAAGGATGCCTCAATGGTATCGCACCCCTCCCGTCGCGCGCTCGCGTTCGGCGCGGCGGTCTCCCTCGGCATCGCGTGCATCGCACCCTCGCAAGCTGCGTTCGCCGTCGAAAAAGCTCCCGCGATCCCCCTCGTCCGGCCCGCCGTCCTCTCCGCAGCCGTCACGCTGCCGGGCGCTGCCGCCGAAGAAGCCGTCGCCGACCTCGAGCAGGTGCGCGCTCTCGCGGCGCAGCGAGCAGCCGAGCAGGCCGCCGAGCAGTGCGACAAGCGCCTCGACTACGACCCCGCCCTCATCGCCGCCATCGGCAACCAGTCGACGGGCGGCCACACCATCTGCTGCCCCGCCTATGCGTGCGCCTACGGCGACGCGATCCTCACCGGCCAGGCCAACGACCACGGCGCGTACGGCTGCGGCTGCTGCACGTGGCCCGGCTGGGGCGGCGGCAATTCGTCGTTCCGCTCGCTCGGCTCCGACGAGGCTTTGCTGCGCGAGGCCTACGACGAGATCGCGGCCGGACGGCCCACGGTCGTCCACGTGGCGGGCCCTTACGGCGAGCACTGGATCTGCCTCATGGGCTACCAGGGCGTGGAGGATCCCGATGCGCTCTCGCTCGACAACTTCATCGCACTCGATCCGGCGAACGGCCTGGAGGTCACGGCATCCTATCGGTACGCGCCCTACGGCGACGCCTGCGAGCACGTGAGCGACCTCCGCTAACGCCGCACCTATCCTCAGAACAGGCGAGGCGGCGCTTCGGGCAGCTTGGCCGAGGCGCATTCCTCCACTGTATCGTCGGGAGCCAGCTCGTCGCAGAGCATCGGCGAAGCCGGATCGTAGCGCCGCAAGCGCCAGGGATCGGCCGCCCCGCACGGCGCGGCCGACGTCCCCGGATTGGCGTAGCAGTACACGCAGCCGTTCGCGCACGTGTCGTACGTGCCGATGTCCACGCTCGGCGAGCAACGGCAGGCTCCCCTCCGAGCGCCGCCCGGAGCGCGTTTTGCCCGTACGCCTGCAACGCGCTCCACGACAGCGGCATCGATGCACCCTGCTCGAGCCAGCCCCGCATCGTCGAGCGCCCCGTCACCGCAACCGCCCACCTCGATGCCGCGCGCGGCGCCCAGTTCGGCCAGCCGCAGCGCAAGCGCGGCCTTCGCCTCTTCCGGCACTCCGACGAACCCGAGCGCCGCCATGCGACCGGCGATCTTCGGGTACATGTCGAGGAAGCTGATGCGGCAGGTGCGCGTGCTGCCTTCCAACCGCGCCGCGAACGCCTCGAACCACTGCATATGGTGCGCGATGTCGTAGGCGCCTCCCAACAGGATAGGGCTGTAGCGCCACACCACGCGATCGGGCCCCAGAGCGTCAGCAAGCGAGCGGAACGTTTCCAGCAGCCGCGCCTTGCGGGGCAGGCCCGCCTCCACGTCGGCACCGTAGGCGTTGAGCGTGAACTGCACGAAATAGGGCGATGGGCAGACGCGATCCAGTTCGGTTTTGCGCGCGAGCAGCACGGAAGGATCCTTCGTCCAGAACGCGACGCAATCCACCGTGTCCGGAGACAGGATCACACGGCTCACCCGAGTGCGCACCGCCGGGTTGCGCACGAGCGCGAAGCCCTCTTCGAACCGTCCGAGCAGCCAGTCGAAATGAAACCGCGGGATGTCGGTTCGTCTCGATGCGCTGACGATCACAGCTCTTCGATGACCTTCGCCGACACAACGTTGCTGGGGGAGATGAGGATGGTGCCGACCTTGCCCGCCTCGGGAGCGTCCACATAGAAGGTGCCGTCGATGGTTTCGCCCATCACGAACAGGTCCTCGTCTTGAGTCGAGATCACGATGTCGATGCCGGAGGCGTCGTCGACGTAGGCTTTGTCGGGCGTTATGGCCACGATGAAGTCCACCTTGTACTTGACGAAGTACGCCACCTGCTTCTCGATGGCGCGCACCGTGGTGGGGGCGGTCACGCTGAACACGCCGAAGCGATGACCGCCCTTCTTGAGGATGATGCCTTCGCCGTACTGCCCGAGATCGGTCGTGTCCAAGGAGAACACGGTGGCCTTCTTGTCCTCGTAGCTTTTCTGAGCCTCCGCCACCGTCACGGTCGGCTTGGACTTCGCGCTCGTCCCGTTCGAGCGCGCTCCCGCCGCCGCGCTCGCATCCGGTTCCGCTTCGACCGCCGACGAAGCAGCATCCTTTTCGGGAAGCTCCCGCTCGTCCGCTTCCCGTCCGGATTCCTCGCGCTCGGATGGCTTCCCTTCGTCGTCATCGGCGGCAGGATCGAGCTCGTGCGACCCCTTCTCGTCCGAAGAAGCCGAACCAGCAGCCCCCTTCGCGGCCTTTTCCTCCTTCGCCGCTTCCGCCGCCTTCTCGGCTGCCGTCTGCGGCACGGCGGTACCCTCGTACACGATGGCGGTATAGCCGTCCATACTGCCGAACGTGTCGTCGATGTTCGACGCGGCAACATTCCAGGAATGCCCGGCGACCAGGTACCATCCTAAGCCCAGAAGGCTCAGCACGATGAGGGCGGCGAACACCGCCAATGCTATTTTCTCGCGCGATTTGACCGACATAGTGCTCCGTATTATACCCTGTGGCGAGCGGGCGTCCGCCGAAGCGCGCGAGCGACAGAATTTCGACAGGAAGCTGAACGGCACCGCGCCCGAACGGCGCGTTCCCGACAACGACGCCCCTTTCCGGTCGCCAGAATCTCGGAAGAAGCTCGCCTGGCTACACGAACCGCTCGTAAGCGATGCGCTCGGGCGTCCCCCCTTCGGCATGGGCGATGTAGATGATGCCGCACTGCTCATAGCCGGCTTTCGCCAGCAGCTTCCTCATAGGCGCGTTGCCGGGGTGCGTGTCGATGCGGACGCTGGCGCTTCCGTTCGCGCGCGCCAGCTCTTCGGCGCGAGCCAGCAGAAACGTCGCGGCGCCGCGATTCTTCCCGTCGGAAGCCACGGCCACTCGGTGCACCACGCCGTAGCACGGACGCTCGGACGTGCAGGAAGTGAGCCACGAGCCCTCTTCGATGCGATCGTAGTCGCGCTCGCCCGAGAAGCCGATCATAGCGGTGGCAACGATGCGGTCGTCGGCCTCCACCACGTAGGAGTCGCCGCGAGCCGTATCGTCCTCGATGACGGCGCGATGCGGGTAGCCGCCCTGCCATTGGTCGATGCCGAGCGCTGCGAGCGAGGCGCGGCCGTCGGCGAGGATGCTCATGATGCGATCGATGTCGCATGCGCAGGTTCTGCGAAATTGCACAGGAGGTTCTCTTTCTTCTTTGGATACGTTCGCTAAACAGAGGTTGGGTTGGAGCGGCGAAGCCGAAAGGCTACAAGACGCGTTCGAACACGGCTCGGTGTTTGACGCGGCCGAAGCGGGAGCGGATCTCCACGTTGCCGCAGAACTGATAGCCGTACGACAGCAGCAGCTCGCGCATGGGGACGTTGTCCTCGTAGATGTCGCAGCAGATGCTGACCTTCCCGTCGCCCTTGGCGATGCGCTCGGCGGTTCCCAGGATGTAACCGCCCACGCCGCGTCTTCGCGCATCGGACGCCACGGTCACCCAATGCAGCGCCGAGTAGGCGGGGTTGTCGGGCGAGGAGGGCTCCGTGGCCCACTTCGCACCCGTCATGTGCGCATAGGCGGGATCGCCTTGAGGATTGAGCGCGAACATGCCGATGATGCGGCCTTCGTCGGCCGAGGAGCCATCCGCCCTCGAATCGCTCGAGGACGCAACCACGACATAGGTCTTCCCCGCGTCGATGGAACGCATGAGACGGCGCGCGGACGGGTACTTCTTGAGACCTTCCCTTATGCCGAGCGAGGCCATGGCGCGATGACCGCCCTCCAGCAACGCCTTCGCGCGTTCGAAGTCGTCGCGCGTGGCACGGCGCGCCTTGTAGTAGCCCAGCTCGGTGGCGCGCCCTTGGAACGGCGGAAGGTCGTATGCCGCCCCGTCGTACGAGGCCGCGCCGCCGGAGCCCTCTTCGCGCTCGGTGACGAGGAACACCATGCCGATGATCATGGCGCAACCGACGACGTCGACGACGCCCACCGGCGTGCCCAGCCACACCGCCGAGATGACCGTGGCCGACACCGGCTCGACGCAGCCGACGAGACCCGCGCGCACAGGGCCGGCGTCGGTGATGCCCTGGAGGTAGAACAGGTAGGCGGCGAACGTGCCCACGATGATCATGGCGAACATGACCCCGGCAAGCTCGGGCGAAACCTCGACGGGGATGGTCCAGGGCTGCACGGCGACGGTGGCCACCGCGCCGCCGATGAGCATGGCGAGGCCCGTCACGATGAAGCTGCCCCACTTCTCCAGCACCTTGCCGGGAAGCAGCGTGTAGAACGCCAACGCGAACGCCGAGATGATGCCCCAGAACAGGCCTTCCGCAGGAATGGCCAACGAACCGAGGTTGCCCTTCGTGGCGATGAGAACGGTGCCGCCGATGGCGAGCACGAGGCCGGCGGCCTCGCGGATGCGCGGCAGGCGCCGCATGCGCAGGCACACGTACACCATGATGACGATGAGGCCGAGGCGCTCCAGCACGGTGCCGGTGCCCGCGTTCGTGTAGGAGATGGCCGACAGGTAGCTCACCTGGGTCAGAAGCACGCCCAGCAAGGCGAACGCCGCGATGCGCCCGAGCGAGCGCACGTCGCGCAGAGCGGCCAGCAGGTTGCGCGGCTCCCGCACGCCGCACACCACGAGGAAGATGACCGCGGCCAGCAGCAGGCGCACGCAGGTGATCCAGGAAACGGGAACGCCGAAACCGCTGGTCATGAGCTGGGCGCACGTGCCCGAGAAGCCCCAGCAGATGCCGCCGAGAGCCGCGAAGACGATGCCGCGGACCACGTGGTTGCCCGATGCGACGGTACCGCCGCCCTGCCCGGAGCCCGATGCGACCGTCTGACCCACGTTTCCTCCTCTCATCGATCCTGCGCCTCGCGCGGCAGCAAGCCTCTCGGCCGGCGCCACGTTGCATCAGCGCATTGTCGCATGTATGGGCAGCGCGGTAAAGATGTTTTGCAAGAGTTTTGCCCCAGTTTTGGACAGGCGAGCAAAACACCATGTCAAGGGGTGAATACCCCCTCCGTCAACGCAACATTCTCTCGTAGCCCACGCAATGTTTCACACGCCCGAACACGTCTTTGATCGTGATGGTTCCGCAGCGTTCGTACCCGTGCTTCTCAAGCAGGTTCTGCATGGGCCCGTTCAGCTCGTAGACGTCGGCGCGAATGCTGGACCGGCCGCCCGCACGGGCGATCTGGTCGGCCTTGTCGAGGATGAACATGCCGACGCCGCGGCGGCGAGCCGGATAGTCGACGGCCACCCAATGCAGCTCCGCATAGGGCTGCGGTTCGGCCGACGTGTCGGTGAGCCAAGCGCCGTCGATGGGGCGCTCGTAGTTCTTGTCAGGCGAGAAGGACACGGCGAACATCGCGATCATGCGGCCGTGGGCATCCTCGATGACGTGCGTCGTGCCGTTCTTGATGCTGTGCATGAGACGACGCGCCGATGGGTACTTCTTGCTCCGACCCTCGTCTATGCCGAGCTCCGCGAACGTCTGATGCCCGACGTCGAGCAGCGCCGTGGCACGCTCGAAATCATCGCGCGTGGCCGGACGGCTGGTGTAGTAGCCCAGCACCGAAGCGCGGCCTGCGAACAGCGGCGGGTCGTCGTAGGCGTCGGCGAGCGCGCCCTCGCCCTCGGCGGCCTGCTCCGTTTTCGGCTCTCGCTCGGTGACGAGGAAGATCATGATCACGATGAGCGCGCATCCTGCGAGGTCCCAGCCGCTCACCGGCGTATGGAGCCACGCGAGCGCGAGGATCATGGCCGAAACGGGCTCGACGCAGCACAGAAGGCTCGCCTTGACGGGGCCTGCGTCGTTCACGCCCTGCAGATACAGCATGTAGGCTCCCAAGGTGCCCACGATCACGATGGCAACCAGCGCCGCGATGCCGCCGAGCGGCAGGTTCACCGGCATGGTCCACGGCTGCACCACCACCGAGGCGGCCGATCCGCCGAACAGCATGGCAAGGCCCGTCACCAGCATGGAGCCCCACTTCTTCAGCACGCGCACGGGCATGAGGGTGTAGAACGTCAAAGCCACGGCCGACACGAGGCCCCAGGCCAATCCCTCGGCAGGGATGGCGAGCTGGTCGATCTCGCCTTGCGTGGCGATGATCAGCATGCCGCCCAGCGCGAACACGAGGCCTGCCGCCTCGCGAGCACGCGGCAGGCGCTTGGCGCGAACGCACACGTACAGCATGATGAGCACGAGCCCCACCTGCTCGATGGTAGTGCCCACGCCGGCACTCGTGTAAGAGATGGCGTTCAAGTAGCTGAGCTGGGTCAACAGCACGCCGAATATGGCGAACGCCGCGATCTGCGCGAGCGAGCGCCAGTCTCGGAACACCGCTACGAGATCGCGCCAGTTGCGCACCGCGGTAAGGAACAGGAAGAACACGGCGGCGATAACCATGCGCACGCAGGTGATCCACGTGGCGGGAGCGCCGTAGTCGTTCATGAGCAGCTGGGCGCACGTGCCCGAGAAGCCCCAGCAGATGCCGCCCGCAAGCGCGCATACGATGCCGCGCACAACATGACGGTTCCCCGCCGCCGTTTCCGCCACTTGAATCGAACCCTCTTCCCGCATGCTCTCTCCGCCGTCTGCAAAGCGGGCATTGTCGCACGTCCCGCCGACGCGGTAAAGGGGGTTTCGAGAGATCGCCGCAAAACACCAGCAAGCGGTCGAAAAGATCCCTCGGCCTGCGCTCCCTACAGCCGGCCGTCCTCCAGCATCTTCTTCACGAAGGCGCCGGTGTAGCTGCCCTCCACCTGGGCGACCTCCTCGGGCGTGCCCTGGGCCACCACGGTGCCGCCGCGCTCGCCGCCCTCGGGGCCGAGGTCGATGATGCGGTCGGCGCACTTGATGACGTCGAGGTTGTGCTCGATGACCAGCACGGTGTTGCCCGCGTCCACCAGGCGCTGCAGCACGATGAGCAGCTGGCGCACGTCCTCGAAGTGCAGGCCGGTGGTGGGCTCGTCCAGGATGTAGAACGTCTTGCCGGTCTGGCGGCGCTGCAGCTCGCTGGCAAGCTTCACGCGCTGCGCCTCGCCGCCGGACAGCGTCGTGGCCGGCTGGCCCAGGCGGATGTAGCCCAGGCCCACGTCGAACAGCGTCTGCAGCTTGCGCTTGATGCCGGGGATGTTCTCGAAGAACGCCAGCGCGTCCTCCACGGTCATGTCCAGCACCTCGGCGATGTTCTTGCCGCGGTAGGTCACCTGCAGCGTCTCGCGGTTGTAGCGGTCGCCGCCGCACACCTCGCACGGCACGTAGATGTCGGGCAGGAAGTGCATCTCGATCTTGATCTGGCCGTCGCCTTTGCACGCCTCGCAGCGCCCGCCGTTCACGTTGAACGAGAAGCGACCCGGCGAGTAGCCGCGGGCCTTCGACTCCTGCGTGGAGGCGAACAGCGCGCGGATGTCGTCCCACAGGCCTATGTAGGTGGCCGGGTTCGAGCGCGGCGTGCGCCCGATGGGGCTCTGGTCGATGTTGATCACCTTGTCGATCTTGTCCAGCCCGGTGATCTTCTTGTAGGCGCCCGTGCGGCGGTGCGCGTGGTTCACGCGGTTCGCCAGCGCCGGCGCCAGCGTATCGGTGACCAGCGAGCTCTTGCCCGAGCCGGACACGCCCGTGACCACGGTGAGCGTGCCGAAGGGAACCTCGAGCGTGACGTTGTGCAGGTTGTTCTCGGTGGCGCCCGTCAGCTTGAGAGACCCGCGGCGCGGCTTGCGGCGCTTCTCGGGCACCTCGATGCGGCGCCGGCCCGACAGGTAGTCGGCCGTGAGCGAGCCGTCCGCCTTCATGATCTCGTCCGGCGTGCCGATGGCCACGATCTCGCCGCCGTGTTCGCCCGCGCCCGGGCCCATGTCCACCACGAAGTCGGCGCTGCGGATGGTGTCCTCGTCGTGCTCCACCACGATGACGGTGTTCCCTAAGTCGCGCAGGCGCTCGAGCGTGGCGATGAGCCGCTCGTTGTCGCGCTGGTGCAATCCGATGGAGGGCTCGTCCAGGATGTAGAGCACGCCCATGAGGCCCGCGCCGATCTGCGTGGCCAGGCGGATGCGCTGCGCCTCGCCGCCGGAGAGCGTCGCCGTGGCGCGCTCCAGCGTGAGGTAGTCCAGACCCACGTCCACGAGGAACTTGAGGCGCGCCTTGATCTCCTTCACGATGGGCCCGGCGATGTGCTCCTCCGAGCCGTGGAACGCGAGGCTGTCGAAGAACGCGAGCGAGTCCGCCGCGCTCATCTCGGTGACGTCGTGGATGGAGCGATCGTTCACCGTGACGGCGAGGATCTCGGGCTTCAGGCGCTTGCCCCCGCAGGTCGGGCACGCCACGATGGCGAAGTAGCTGGCCAGCTTTTCGCGCTGCGCGTCGGACTGTGCCTCCTGGTAGCGGCGCTGCACCGCGGCCAGCGCGCCCTCCCACTCGATGTACCAGTACGTCTCGCGGCCGTCCACCGTGACGTAGTCGACGCGCACCTTGTCCTTGCCCAGGCCGTGCAGAAGCCCGTCCTGCGCCTTCTTGGGCATATCCTCCCACGGGGTGTCGGCGTCGGTGCCGAGGTGCGCGGCCACGGCGCGCAGCACCTGCGGGTAGTAGTTGCCGGTCTTGAACGGCGCGATGGCGCCCTCGTTCAGCGACAGCGACGGGTCGGGCACCACCAGCGACGCGTCCACCTCCTCGCGGCTGCCGATGCCGAGGCAGTCGGGGCAGGCGCCGTAGGGGGCGTTGAACGAGAAGTCGCGCGGCTGCAGCTCGTCCATGGAGTGGCCGTGCTCGGGGCACGCCAGCGCGAGCGAGAAGATGTGCTCCCCCGCGCCCAGGCCGCCCTTCGCGCCGCTCGACTGGCCGCCGGCCTCGCCGAGCGGACTCCCGTCGTTGCCCAGCACCTGCACGAGCACGCGCCCGTCGGCCAGCTTCGTGGCCAGCTCCACCGCCTCGGCGATGCGGCTCGTCGCGCTCTCCTTGAGTTGAACGCGATCCACCACCACGTCGATGAAGTGCTTGATCTTCTTGTTGAGCGTGCGCGGCTCTCCGTCCAGCTTCACGATCTCGCCATCGATGCGCACGCGGCTGAAGCCCTCCTTCTGCAGGTCGGCGAACAGCTTCGTGAACTCGCCCTTGCGACCCGCCACCACGGGTGCCATGATGATGGCCTTCGCGTCGGGCGCGAGGGCGAGGATCTCGTCGGTCACCTGGTCGGTGGTCTGCTTCTTGATGACGCGGCCGCACTCGGGGCAGTGCGGCACGCCCACGCGCGCGAACAGGAGGCGCAGGTAGTCGTAGATCTCGGTGGTGGTGCCCACCGTCGAGCGCGGGTTCTTCGACGTGGTCTTCTGGTCGATGGACACCGCCGGCGACAGGCCGTCGATGCTGTCGAGGTCGGGCTTCGACATCTGGCCCAGGAACATGCGCGCGTAGCTGGACAGGCTCTCCACGTAGCGGCGCTGGCCCTCGGCGTACATCGTGTCGAACGCCAGCGACGACTTGCCGCTGCCCGACAGGCCCGTGATGACCACCAGCTCATCGCGCGGGATGGAGAGGTCGATGTCCTTGAGGTTGTGCTCGCGGGCACCCTTGATGACGATGGCGTTCTGTCCCATGTGGCTTATCGCTCTTTCTATCGTTCGCAGCCCGGCGCGGCGCCGGAGTCGAATATGGCTACCGGAGAACTATCATTTCCGTGCAATCGCTCATTTTAGCGCAGTCCGACCGCGGAATAGGCAAAAACATCCGTTCGTCTGATTCGTTCAAATTCTGAGCACAAACTGTTCGATTCGGCATGGTTCGAGGTCGATCCGCATTCCCCGACTCAAGGGAAAAACGCGCGTGCGCGTTCGGTTGGATTCTGGTATCCTCGCGATCGAGACCAGGAGGAGCCACATGACCCAGCAGGACAGCCCCAAGATCGCTCGGCGCCGCGACCGCGAAAAGCGCACCATATCCCAAATGGTGGCGTTGTATTGCGCCGACAATCACGACGCGGCCGCGCGAACGGAAACCGCCCACTGCGGCGAGGCCGTGTGCCCCGGCTGCGCGAGCATCGACGCCTATGCCGTGCTGCGCACCGAGCGCTGCCGCAAGATGGACGTGAAGACCTCGTGCGACGAATGCGAGCACCACTGTTACAAGCCCGAGGAACGCGAACGCATCCGCGCCGTCATGCGCTACGCCGGCCCGCGCATGCTGAAAAAGCATCCTTTGGCCGCCATCCGCCATCTGCTGGGAAAGTAGAGGCGCCTTCGACCCGCATGCCGAGACCCTACTCCGCTTTGTCCCCGTAGGCGGCATAGTAGGCCGACGTTGCGGTATCGCAGCAGTTCATTACCGTCCCCACGAGATTAGCGCCCGCCGCGCGCAACTGTTCGGCTGCCTTCTGGACGCTTGCGCGCTCGACGAAGCCTTCGCGCACCACGAGCAGCGTCGCATCGGATACCTGGGCGACGCCGGCGGCGTCCACGAACGCGCCCACCGGCGGAGTGTCGATGACCACGTGGTCGTAACGAGCGGCCAGGCATCCGAGCAAGCGCCTGAATCGTTGGGAATCGAGAATGTCGACGGGGCTGGTCACGCCTGCTTCGGCATCGAGGAAATGCATGCGCGGCTGACGAGTGGCCACGATAGCCCGCCCCGGTTCCTCATCCCCCATCACGACGGCGCAGAGCCCGACGGGAGCGCGCACCCCCAACCTGTCCGCCAGCGAGCGCCGCCGCAGGTCGCATTCCACGAGCAGCGTGCGCTTCCCCGCCACGGCCATCACGCGAGCCAGCTCAACGGCCACCGTCGTTTTGCCCTCGTTCGGCACCGAGCTCGTCACCACGATCGTGCGCATCGGCTTGTCGAAGCTCATGAACCCCAAGTTCGCGTACAGCGTGCTCATCGCGTTGCGCTGCAGCGGGCGCGGAAGCTCGGCGTTCAGAACCCTCGTCTTCTTCTTGAACATCTTCATCATCGATTCTCCGGTTCGCGCAGGAGGAAGCCCGGCTCGACCGCCCAGGGTCGCTTACGCACCGTCAAACTTCCTCCCACATCCTCAACACGGCTTCATATATGAAGCCGTGTTGAGGATTATACCGAATAATCTGAACGAATGGATGCTGATAGGAAAAGAGTGCTTTTAGGGAGCGCGATTCGCGAGCGAAGGGAGGCGCAGAGCCTGTCTCAGCAGAAGCTCGCCCTCATGATCGGCAGCAGCAAATCGCACATCTGGCGCATCGAGTCGGGACGCGTGAGCGTGGGTCTCGACGACCTCGGCCGTATCGCCGACGCCCTCGACGTGCAGGTCCGCGACCTCTTCTCGTTCTAACCGCGCATCGTTCGAGGCGCGGCACCCCCCCCGAAACACGTTGTCGCCCGAAAGCCGCTGTTTTCACGCTGAAAACGCGGCTTTCGGGCGACAACGAGCATGCGGAGGCGGCCCCGACGCAAGCCGACGGGGCCGCCAACCGGCTCCTCTTCCTAGCCCAACAGCTTCTTGCCAAGCGAAGCGCGGATGATGCTGCGGCTGGCGAAGTGCGTGACCAGGAGATACGCCCCGTACACGATGCCTGTCAGCACGCCGGTCATCAGCGCGGGCTCGAGAACCGAAACGCCCAGCTGCGCGAGCACCGCATCGCTGATGACGCCGACGGCGCATACGGTATGGCACACGGCCAAAGCGAGCGGAACGAGGAAGTACACGAGCACCTGCGCGCGCAGCGACCGGAAGATCATACGGCGGTCGCAGCCGATCTCGGCGAGCACCCGGTAGCGCGCCAACGAGTCGCTGGTCTCGGACAGCTGCTGGATGGCCAGAATGGCAGCCGTGGCGATGAGGAACACGAAGCCGATGTACAGTGCCAGGTACGAGATCATCATATTCATGCCGCTCGACTGGACGACCACCTCCTCGGCTGTGAACGAGAGCGTCACCGGCCAGGGCTTCGGGCCGAACTTCCACCCCGAAGCCGCCACCTCGGCGCTGGGAGGAGAAGCCTCGCCCAGCATCTGCGCGAGCAGCTTGTCGCCTTCGGTTCGGCTCGTCTTGTACATGAGGTTGAGCACGGACTGCTCGGGCACAACGCCCTGGGCGCGCAGGTCGGCGATCACCGAGTCGGGGACGATCGCCTCGGCGCCGCTCGAAGCGAACGCGGCGTCCTCCAACGGCTGGCGCCGCAGCTCGCCCGTCGACGTCAGCGTACGACCGGCCGCTTGGATGGTCTCGCCTTTGCCTGCGAGCGCCTCGGCAAGGCCCTGCATGCCGTCGAGCGTGTTGTTCACGGCGTAGCCGTCCTCGCCCACGTCCACCGTGGGCCGACCCGTCAGCTCGGCAAGCGCATTGAACTGCGAGACCCCGACCAGCGAGATGCCCTGCCTGTGCATCGCCTCGTTCTGCTTATCGTTGCCCGTGTCCTTGCCGTAGCGATCCATGATCGCGCCATAGCTCTCATCGGCGTCCACGTACACGTCGACCTGCACCGAGCGATCCACCAGCGCGTCCCACGTCGGCGAAGCGTCCGCCAGCTTCGCGGCGATATCCCAATCGTACGCCTCGGCGTCCGCGGCGATGGCGGCGGCCTTCTCGTCGGCGACTCGCTGATACTCCCGATCCTCCTCGCTCATGCTCGCGAGCGCCTCTTCGTCGTGGATGCCGCCCGCGTTGAGGTACACGTTCGCCGTGAGCGTGGCGTCGTACAGCGTGCCCTCCTCGACATTGCCGCTGAACGCGCGCGCCAGGCCCATGCCCGTGGAGAACACCGTGAGCGAGAAGAACAGCATGATGCATACCACCGACAGCGACACGAACGCCGTGTTCACCTTGCTGGCGATCTGGCGCGTCGTGAACATGGCAAGGCCCTTGAAGTAGATGCCGCGCGTGCGCTCGATCGCCGCAAGCGCGAAGCCCGCGAGCGACCAGAAGAATAAAAACGTGCCCGCCACCATGAGCGCCGTGGCCCGCCAGAACCCTTCGTCGAACTGCATGAGGCCGTTGTCGACAAGCGTAACGTACGACCACGCGATCACGGCGACGGCCGCGAGGAAGCCGACGAGGCTGATCCAGGGGTTGCGCACGCGGAAGCGCGCGTTCTTCGAGCGGGCCGACAAGAGGTCGATGAGCTTGTAGCGCCGGATGGACAGCGTGTTGAACAGCCCCGTCACGGCGAAGATGAGCACGAAGCAGCCCAGCGTCAGCAGGAAGGCGTTGGTCGAGAACACGAATCGGTACTTCCATCTGGATGTTGAACAGCCCCGCCGTGACGAACGACAGCCCTTGCGACAACGCGAAGCCCAAGGCCAGGCCCACGCCCAGCGAAACGAGGCCCACCGCCACCGTCTCCAGAAGCACGATGACCGACACGCTGGACGGGTTCATGCCCAGCATGAGGTAGGTGCCGAACTCCTGCTTGCGTCGGCGGATGAGGAACCCGTTCGCGTACAGCACGAGAAAGCCCAGCACGCAGGCGATGACCACGCTGAACATCCCCAACATCTGACCGGTCATCTCGAACACGCTGGCCGTGGCGGTATCCTCAAGGTCGAACAGGATGGACTGGCCGGTCACCGAGTTGAACGCGTAGAACACCGCCACGCCGAACACGAGCGTGACGAAGTAGATAGCGTAGTCGCGTACCGAGCGCCGAACGTTGCGGAAAGCGAGTTTAGCCAGCATCGCGCACGTCACCGCCCAGGAACGTCACCACTTCCATGATGCGGTTGAAGAAGTCGCCGCGGCTCGTGGCGCCGCGGCGGATCTCGTTGAACACCGCGCCGTCCTTGATGAACAGGATGCGGCTGGCGAACGAGGCCGCGAACGAGTCGTGCGTGACCATCATGATGGTGGCATGCAGATCGGCGTTCATCATGGACAGGGTCTCCAGCATCACCGTGGCGCTGCGCGAATCGAGCGCGCCCGTGGGCTCGTCGGCCAGCACGAGCTTCGGATCGGCGACCATGGCCCGCGCCGCGGCGATGCGCTGCTTCTGGCCTCCGGACATCTGGTAGGGGTACTTGCCAAGCACCTCGTCCACGCCCAACGTGCGGGCGATAGCCTGCACGCGAGGCTTGATGGAGGCGGTGGACTCGCCCTTCACCGTCAGCGCCAGCGCGATGTTCTCGAAGCCGGTGAGCGTGTCCAGCAGGTTGGAATCCTGGAAGATGAAGCCCAGGTCGTCGCGACGGAACTTCGCCAACGCGCGGGAGCGCAGGCCCGTGATGTCGCGCCCGTCGACGAGGATGTGCCCGCTCGTCACGGTGTCGATGGTGGCGACGCAGTTCAGCAGCGTCGTCTTGCCGGAGCCCGACGGCCCCATGATGCCCACGAACTCGCCGGGGGCCACGTCGAAGCTGATGTCGTTGATGGCCCGGGTGACGGAATCGCGGTTGCCGTACACCTTCTCGATCTGGCGCACCGACAGGATGGGACGGGCGCCGAGAGACGGAGCCGCGCCTCCGGGGCGCGCCGCCGTCTGGGTTTGCGGAGTCGCGTAGACTTCGGTCATGATCGTATCCTTCCTCGCTTGCAGGTCTTCGACCATGCTACGGCGCGGCGCGCCCGGGCGCCATCGAATCGCGTGACGCGTACCTTACGAAAATGCAAGGCAGCGCGGCCGGAACCCGCAGGCCGTCATCCTGATCGGAGGCCGCAGGCCGGAGTCGAAGGATCCCGCGCGGTGCCAGCTGCGGCGGTTCCCGCTATCGCCGCACGAAAGACAGAGGAAGCGCATGCCCTTCACGACAGCAGGTCGAGCTTGCGGCGGTCGTGCGGGAACGCCAGCAGCACGCGCGTGCCCTTCCCCTCTTCCGAGGCCAGCGCCACGGCGAGACCCATCTTCGCGCACAGCTCGGCCACGAGGTACAGCCCCATGCCCGTGGACGAGCCCGCACGCCTGCCGTTCTCGCCGGTGAAGGCGCGCTCGAACACGCGAGGCACGTCGCCGGCCGGCACGCCCCAGCCGTCGTCGGCCACCTCGAGCACCGTGCGCGCGTCGCTGGTCCCTGCTCCCTCCTCCCGCACCGAGAAGCGCAGCGTGCTCGCGCCGTATTTCCCCGCATTCGCCACGAGCTGGCCGATGACGAAAGCGAGCCACTTCACGTCGGCGAACACGCGAACGTCTTCGTCCACGTCCACCGTCGGCGCCACGCCGCGCTCGATGAGGAAGCGCGCATGCTTCCGCAGCGCCTCCCGCACGGCCTCGGCGAGGCTCGTCTCGCGGATGGCATAGTCCTGGACGAGCGAGGTGGAGCGCGCATAGTACAACGCCTGCTCCACGTAGCCCTCGATACGGTCGAGCTCGCCCTTGATCCGTGCGGCCTGGGGACCGTGCAAGCCTGAGGCCATGAGCGCCGCCGCGGCGATAGGCGTCTTGATCTCGTGGATCCACAGCTCTATGTAATCGCGGTAGGCTTCGGCTTGCTGCTTGTGCGCGGCCACGTCGTCGGCGGCGGCCTTCCCCGTCGCCTGCAGGGCCTCGTAAGCCAGGCGTCCTTCCAGGAAGTCGGGAGGTTCTATGAGCGCCGTTGCGTAATAGGTGCGGTCGAGGTCTCCCACCACCTGTTCGAGATCGCGGTAAAACGCGCGACGACGCGCGTAGTCCACCGTCAGGGCGAAGGCCGCGCATGCCAGCACGATGCATGCCGCCAGCACCGAGGCGTCCGGACCGGCACCGAGCACGGCGACCACGGAGCCGATCGCGATCGCGCACACGATGGCGACGGCGACGGAAAGGGCACGATCCCTGAGAAAGGCTGCCGGGCTCATCGCGCACGGCACCCCCGGAGTCGTCGGGGCGCGCGCATCACACCACGTATCCCTGCCCGCGGCGCGTGACGAGGAAGTCGTCGGGCACGCCGATACTCGCCAGGCTCTTGCGCAAACGGTTGATGTTGACGGTCAG
Organism: Eggerthella sp. BIOML-A4; assembly: GCF_009875575.1. Classification (NCBI taxonomy): domain Bacteria; kingdom Bacillati; phylum Actinomycetota; class Coriobacteriia; order Eggerthellales; family Eggerthellaceae; genus Eggerthella; species Eggerthella sp. BIOML-A4. Next base: position 21,210 of record NZ_WWRX01000018.1, read on the forward strand.
CGTGTTGTCGTCGATGAACGCATCGGACTGCCACAGCTCCACCATCAGCTCCTGGCGCGAGATGATGGTGTCGTGATTCGCCATGAGCATGTGGAGGATCTTCAGCTCGTTGCGCGTCAGGTCGACGGAACGTCCGCCGTGCTCCACCCGCCCGCGCGCCACGTCCAGCACCACGCCTCGATGCTCGATACGCGTCGGCGGCTCGGTACGCTGCGTACGGCGCAGAACCGATTGGATGCGCGCAAGAAGCACGGCTGGGTTGTAAGGCTTCGTGACGTAGTCATCGGCGCCGAGGTTCATGCTCAGAACCTCGTCGAACTCGCTGTCGGACGACGTGAGCATGATGACGGGCACTTGACTCGAGCGCCTGAGATCGCGGCAGACCGTATGGCCGCCCGTGCCGGGAAGCTTGAGGTCGAGGATCACGCAGTCGGGCGCAGCCGCCAAAACATCGTCCACGATGCGGTCGAAGGCGGTGCCGGTCAGCGCGGTATGACCCTGCAGTTCGAGCAGGCGCATAAGCTCCTCGCGCAACGACGCGTCGTCTTCCACGACGAATATCCGTGCCATTCGCCCTCCTCACACCGTCCGCATAAGACGGCTCCCTCGACTTCGATACCTCCCCATGGTACGCAGCGAAGCGCTTCCGTCGGCGAGGCGTAACCGTTTCGTTGCCGCCCCGAAGCTATTCCTTATGATGTTTGGTGTACGTGCCGGGCATCGCCGGACACGCAGGCTTCGAGCTTTTGAAGTAACGCAGTATGAAGCTGACGCCCGCAACCGCCAACGCAGCGCCCAACCCCGTATAGAAGAACGCGATGAACCACTCGGGCACGACGCCCGATGCGCGCAAGGCGATACCGCCGCCCATCATGATGGCCATCATGATGTAGCCCTTTTTATCGAAGAACTTGAACAGGTGGGTTTTGTCTTCCTCGTAGCCCCTGATCCTGCTCGCATGCTTGCCAACCATCTTGGTGAACACGAAGATATGGAACAGCACGAATATGAGGAGGGTCCCCCCTATCAAGACCCAGAACAGCCACCCGGTCTCGTCCAGGAAAGCCGAAAGACCGATGTTCACGATGTTCGCGCCGGCAATGAGCCACACGATGCCGGCGACGAGCAGAAGTTTGTCGGTCGAAACCTTCAGCAGCTGCATGTCATGCTCCTTCGATGCGCCTTGTATCCGAACGCCCGCGACGCGGAGGCCGCGCGCGGGCATCTGAACATTATAGGCTCGAACTCGACGGGGGCAAGGGCGGGCCGACGTTCTCCATAGCGCGATATCGGCCTGCGGCGCGGCATCGACGCGCTACTTGACGCCCTGGGGAACGCGAGCATCGTCGGCATTCGTTCCCGCGCCTGCAACGTCAAGGATCTCGATGGTCGTGGGCTTGAAATCGGTGCCCGATCCCGTGCCGCGCATGACGATGACGTCGTCGGCGGAAAGGGTGCGGCCCTCGAGTTCGGCGCCCGATTCATCGACGATGGAAACGTCTCCCTCGTCGAAGGTTATCTCGTCCTGACCCGCGTTGAAAGCCTGCGAGCCGCTGCCGTCGTTCGCATTGGCGAGGGTGCCTACCACAACCGTGGCCGTAGAACCGTTCATAGCCATGACCTGACCGTATTGCACGGTCTCGCCGATGGAGCCCTCGGCCTCGTTGCGCGATTGCTCGTCGGCGTTCAGCTCTTGCTGGGCCTGCGGGTTGTCCTCGGCGTCGTTGGCCGCGCAGCCGCTCAAAAACGGTACGAAAGCGAGCACGACGGCCATCGCGCCGGCGAACGCCCGCATCTTCTTCTTGCTCATGGAAACCTCCTTATGGTCGGTGCGCAACGCGCACATCGCGAGCATGTACGACGAATGCACCCGATTGTGGAGGAACAGGCGGGAAGGCTGCGCGGCGCGCGGCGACCGTCAGGAAGCGGTCACAGCTCCGCAACCGGCCGGGAACCGGAAAAGCGCGCACAAGGGGACGGAAAGCGTGTCAAAGGGACGGGTGGTTCGACACGGTGCTCTATCCTCGGGGGTGGGTGCGAGCGTGCACCTGCTTGAGGCGGCCGGGGGAAAGATGGGTGTAGATCTGCGTGGTGGACAGGCTGGCATGTCCCAGCATCTCCTGGACGCTGCGCAGGTCGGCGCCCCCGTCCAGCAGGTCGGTGGCGAAGGTATGGCGCATATCGTGCGGCGAGAGCGACTCGTCCAGACCTGCCTGGCGCAGCGCGTCCTTGAACATCTTGCGGATGGCGTCGGTGCCCATGCGGTTGCCGCGCGTGGACACGAAGAAGTAGTCGCAGGTGCGGTCGCGCAGGATCAGCGGGCGGGCCCACGTGGCATAGGCGCGCATGGACGACACGGCCATGTCGTGCAACGGCACGATGCGCTCCTTCGACCCCTTGCCGAACACCTTCACCTGCCCGCTTCCGAAATCCACGTTGGCCGCAAGCAGACCGGACGCCTCGGACACGCGGGCGCCGCATGCGTACAGGAATTCCAGCAGAGCGAGGTTCCGCGCATCCACGGACGACTGTTCGCGCTCGCGCCCGGCCGCGTCGCGCTTGCCGTACACCGTCAGCAGCTTCACCATGTCCGACGCCCGGATGACGTGCGGCAGGCTCTTCGGCTGTTTGGGCCCCTGCAGAATGCTCGCGGGGTCCTCGTCGGCGATGCCGGTGACGTTGAGCCAGCGGAAGAAGCTGCGCAGCGCCGACAGGCGGCGGTTCACCGTGGTGCGCGAGTACTGTGCGCGGTCGAGCTCGCCCAGGTAACGGCGCAACTGGCGATGCGTGGCAGCGAGGATGTCGATGCGCTCGCGGCACGCCCAACGCGCGAAGTCCATAAGATCGATGCGGTAGGCGCGCAACGTGTGCACCGAGGCGTTGCGCTCCACGCGCATGGCGTGGCAAAACGCGTCGATCAGCTCGACGATGCGCGGATCGCAGTCGAGAGGGTCGACGCGCAGGGACGACGAGGCACCGTCTGCAGTCATGAGGATGCCTCCGGGCGAGCGGCTGCGTCGGATGAAAGGCCGCGCGCGGCCAGCTCGGCCTTGTACGCCGCGAGCGCCTCGGCGCCGCGCTCGGCGTAGGCGGCGTAGCGGTCGCGCTTGTTGCGGATGCGCTGCTCGAACGGGGGCAGGATGCCGAAGTTCACGTGCATGGGCTGGTAGTCCTTGACGGCGGGATCGGTGGCGTAAGCCAGAAGCGCGCCGAACGCCGTCTCGCGCGGGAGCGCGGGCGCCTGCGCGCCGCGAAGCTCAGCGGCCACGGCGAAGGCGACGTGGAGCCCCGAGCGGATAGCCTCGCAGTACCCTTCGGTGCCCGCGATCTGACCGGCAAGGTGCACCGGAACCCCGAGGCGCTCCGCCTCAGGCGAGCGCAGGCGCAGGCTTTCGTCCAGCAGGCGCGGCGCGTCCACGAACGTGTTGCGGTGCATCACGCCGTAGCGCGCGAACTCGGCGTTCTCGAGCCCGGGGATGAGGCGGAACACGCGGCGCTGCTCAGGGAAGGTGAGGTTCGTCTGGAACCCCACGAGGTTGTAGCTGGAACCGTGCGCGTCCTCGGCACGCAGCTGCAGCGCGGCCCATGGGCGATGCCCCGTGCGCGGGTCGGTGAGCCCCACCGGCTTGAGCGTGCCGAAGCGAGGCGCGTCGTGTCCCTTGCGGGCGATCTCCTCGATCGGCTGGCACGCCTGGAACAGATCGCGCGTCTCGAAGTCGCGGCGGATCACGCGCTCGGCGGCCACGAGCTCGTCGACGAAGGCGTCGTACTCCTCGCGCGAGAACGGCGCGTTCAGGTAGTCGCCCGCATCGGCGGCGGCGTCCTCGTAGCGGCTCTGGCGGAACAGCTTCGCGTAGTCGAGCGAATCGGCCATGACGATAGGGGCGGCGGCGTCGTAGAAGGCCAGGTGCTCTTCGCCGGCGAGCCGGGAAAGCGACGCGGCCAGCGCGTCGGACGCGAGCGGCCCTGCGGCCACCACGAGCGCATCGGCGCCCTCGGCGGCTTGAACGAGGTCGACGACCTCCTCGTGCACGAGATCGATGAGCGGATGCGCCTCCACGAGCGCGGTCACCGCCTCGGCGAACGCCGTCCGGTCGACGGCCAGCGCACCGCCTGCGGGCACGGCATGCAGCTTGGCCTGGGCGTACAGCTGCGATCCCAGCTCGGCCAACTCGCGCTTCAGCATGCCGGCCGCGCTGTCGGGCTTCTCGCTTTTCAGGGAGTTCGAGCACACGAGTTCGGCGCAGCATCCCGTGACATGAACGAGCGTGGGCGTCTTCGGGCGCATTTCGACCAAACGGACCCGCACGCCACGATCGGCGAGCTGCAAGGCCGCCTCGCTCCCAGCGAGCCCGGCCCCTACTATGGTTACTGATTGAGACATGCCGACTAGGATAGCAAAACACAGGCTCCAGCGCATCCGGAAACCCTCGAAACTACGCGCGTTTCTTACCGAACGCGCTCGCTCATCGCGAACAGGGCCTCCGGATACACTTCCTGGCCGTCCGGCCATCCAAGCGCCATCCCGCCGTCGATGATCCGAACGAGCTTCAAATACTCGTCGTCCCGCAGCCGTTCATACGCGCCTCCGCGTTTGAGGAACGACGAGACGTCGAGCCGGCGAAGCTCGCCCGTTTCAAACTCCAGCAGCAGAAGGCAGCCTCCTTCGGCAACGACCTCAACCAGATCGGGTTGGCTTTTGTTCATCACCATCCCGCGCTCTTCATCGAGCACCGGATACCACATGCTACCACCGCCTATCGCAAAGGATCGATCCGAAATGCGGCAAGCCCCTCGCTCATGAGCTTCCAATCGGCCTCCAGCTCCTCTTGATGAAGCACGATCCATGCTCGGAGCAACGCGAGCTTTCGAGGAGGGAAACGGCCGTCGAAAACCCTGCCTTCGAAATCGATAGAGCATTCGAATTCCGCGAACCGAGCATGGATATGAGGCGTATGGTGCCTGCCGTCCGCCTCATTATACATAATGATCACGATGCCGTAGAACATGGATAACGTCGTCATCGCGCTCCTCCTCTCTCATCTCACCGCCGGGCCCCAGCGGCCGTCGGGGTGGCGGGCGACGGCGCCGGCGAGCTCGGCTTCGACGAGGCGCTCCATGAGCCAGGATCGCGCATCCTCCCCGCCGCACGATGAGGCGGCGATCGCGTAGAGCTGCTCCATGCTCAGCGGCTCGGCGCGCAGCGCGTCCGCCACCGGGTTCGACGGCTCGTCCGCACGCGGCGCACCGGTGCGCTCGACGGAAGGGACGGTCTCCTGCTTCAGGCATCCGAACAGCGAGAACAGCGCATCCTCGAACGTCTCGTCATCGATGACGGGCGTCGCGCCCTGGTAGATGAGGCGGTTCGCGCCACGCGACGAGGCAGCGGTGATGGCGCCGGGCACCACGAGCACGTCGCGGTTCGCCGCCAGCGCCTCGTCGGCCGTGGAGAAGGTTCCCGACGGCAGTCCCGCCTCCACGATGAGCGTGGCGCGGGCGAGCCCGGCGATGAGGCGGTTGCGCAGGCGGAAACGGTACGGCTTGGGATCCTCGTCCCACACGTGCTCGGAAACCACCGCCCCGCCCCCGTCGACGATGCGCTGGAACAGCCCCTCGTGCTCGGCGGGGTACAGCCGGTCGCACCCGCCGCCCAGAAACGCCACTGTGCGCCCGCCCTCCTCCAGCGCGGCCGCATGCGCCGCCGCGTCGCAGCCGCGCGCCCCGCCCGACACCACTACGATGCCGCGCCGGGCGGCCAAGGCCGCGAAGCGCTTGGCGCACCCGCGCCCGTACGGCGTGGCCCTGCGCGCGCCCACGATGGCGATGCCCTCCTGGAGCGCGAAAGGATCGCCTACCACGTACAGCCGATCCGGCGGCTGCGCCACGTTTTCCAGCGCAGAAGGGAAGCCTTCTCCGCCGCGCGCGAGCACCGTGCGCTCGCCAGCGAGCGCGCTCACGATTCCCCCTCGCGCAGGCGGAAGCCGATGGCCTCGCACAGATGGCTGCGCTCCACGCGGGCGCTCTCCTCCATGTCGGCTATCGTGCGCGCGAGCGCGAGCGTGCGCATGATGGCGCGGCCGCTCAGGCGCCCCGCCTTCGCCGCGCCCTCGAGGAAGCCCTCGTCCTGCGTCGTCAGCGCGCAGGCCCGAACAAGCGCCTCCGACGTGAGCGCCTTGTCGTCCTCCCCGTTTCGCGCGCGCCGCCACGACGCGAACTCCCGCGCGCGCAGCACATCGCGGCGCAGCTCCTCGGAGCTCGTGCCGTGCCCGGTGGCCAGCACCTCGCCGGGCGGGATCCTGCGCACCGCGATATGCACGTCGATGCGGTCCATGATGGGTCCGCCGATGCGGTTGCGGTAGAGCTGCATCTGCCGGTGCGTGCACGTGCACGGCTCCTCCTCGTCGCCGTAGTAGCCGCAGGGGCACGGGTTGGTGGCCGCCACCAGCATGAACCGCGCCGGGAAGTCGACGTTGCCGTCGGCGCGCGTGAGGGTGACCCGCCCCGACTCCAGCGGCTGGCGGATGCCCTGGAGAACAGACGGGCTGAACTCGGCGAGCTCGTCGAGGAACAGCACGCCGTTGTTCGCGAGCGATATCTCGCCGGGACGCAAGGGCGAGCCGCCGCCGACCAGCCCCGCCAACGTGGCCGAGTGGTGCGGGCTGCGAAACGGCCGCACCCCGCCCAGGATCGGTTCCACCTCCTCGCCGGCGACCGAGTGCACCACCGCCGTCTCGATGGCCTCGGCCTCCGACAGCGGCGGCAGGATGGACGGCAGCCTCGACGCGAGCATGGTCTTGCCCGAACCGGGCGGTCCCGTCATCAGCACGCCGTGGCCGCCCGCCGCCGCGATCTGCAAGGCGCGCTTCGCCATGTCGTGGCCGGCGATGTCCCGGAAGTCAAGCGCGGGCGCACTGCTCGGCTTCGCCGCGCCGGCCACGGCCGGGAACAGGCCCGTCCTGAACCCCGCCAGCGACTTCGCCGCACGGCGCACCAACCCGTCGAGCGCGACGAAACCCTGGTCGACCGGCGCGCATACGAGGTCGACGCCCAACCGCTGCGCGCACAGCGCGTAGGCCAGCAGCCCGGCCACCGGGCGCACCGCCCCCTCGAGCGACAGCTCGCCCACGAACAGCTGGCCGCGCACCGCACGCGGGTCTAACTGCCCCGAAGCGCACAGGATGCCCGCCGCGATGGGCAGGTCGAACCCCGACCCCGTCTTGCGCAAGACGCCCGGTGCCAGGTTCACCACCACCTTGCTGGCCGGCAGCGAGAAGCCGCACGAGCGCAGCGCCGCCTTCACCCGCTCGCGCGATTCCTGCACGGAGGCGTCGGCCAAGCCGACGATGGAGAAGCCGGGAATCCCGTTCGCCATGACCACCTCGACGTCGACCGGAACGGCTTCCACGCCGCGCAGCGTCGCGGACCGCACGACGCACTGCCCCCGCACGCTCATCGGCCCGAGAACGCGTTGATGTGGTGGCGGATCATCGCGCGGTCGGGCGAGATCGCCACGATGGACACGATGTCGAAGCGCACCGGCACGTCCACCACGTCGAAGCCTTGCAGGAACAGCGCCGCGATGCGCTCGTAGCGGTCGCGCTTGGCCTCGTCCACCGCTTCCGCCGGCATGCCGCAGTCGCAGCTCGACCTGGTCTTCACCTCCACGAACACGACGCTGTCGCCGTCGCGCGCGATGATGTCGGCCTCACCCGCCGCGCACGTCCAGTTGCGCTCGACGATCTCGTAGCCGCGCCGGTCGAGAAAGCGAGCGGCGGCGTCCTCGCCTCTACGCCCCAGCTCCGCGTTGCGCCCCCCCGCCGTCTTCTCGCGATCCTGCGCCCGTTCGCCCCGTTTCGCACGCCGCTTGGCCCCCGAGCCTACTCCTCGCCGCTCGCCCGCGCCGGCCTTCTTTCCGCACGCCGCCTGCTCACCGTCCTGCCATTCGATCGTTGCCGCCGTATCCTGATACATGGCACCACGCCCCTTTCGTCTGTGGTTCCATGATAAGGATGCCGTCTTACGCGGCGATGGCACGTATCCAGCGAAACGCACCGCGAAACCTTCCCGGAAAGACACGCCGTTTCCATGCGGATGACACGCGCCTTGCCTCCGTTTCCAACGCGGATCGAACGTATCGTCCATGCACTTTCGACGCAGATTCCGCACCGAAGAGAAACCGCAGATGGAAAAGCCGTCCAGCTTGCACCCGAAGGCGCGCCGAACGGCTCGCAAGCGTGGAAAACGCAGCGGTGGAAACGTGTGGAAGGACGCGGAGGCGCTAGAACAGAGCAGGTTGCGTGAAGGCCGTGCAGAACGTCGCGCGATGGATGGGCGTGAGACCGTAGCGCTTGATGGCCTCGATATGGGCCGCGCTCGCGTAGCCCTTGCAGGCGTCGAAGCCGTATTCGGGGTACTCCTCGGCGTAGCGGCACATGAGCGCGTCGCGCTCCACCTTCGCCACGATGGAGGCGGCGGCGATCGAGGCGCATTTCCCGTCGCCCTTCACCACGTTCACCTCGCGCTCGTCGAGGCGCATCGGGTTGCCGTCGAGCAACACCACGTCGGGGCGCACGCCCGCTTCCTCGATGCGTCTGATCGCGCGTCGGAACGCCAGCGCGAGCGAGGCCGTCATACCGCAAGCGTCGATGTCGGACGCCTCCACGTACTCGACCGTCCAGGCCACGGCCACGGCCTTCACCTGCACGGCGATGCGCTCGCGCACCTCGGGCTTCACCTGCTTGGAGTCGTTGAGACCCTCGATGAACGGTTCGGCGGGCAGCACCACCGCGCCCACGGCCAAAGGCCCGGCGAGCGGCCCGCGCCCCACCTCGTCGAGACCTACGATCACGCCGTCGCCGCGCCCTGCAGCCAGCGCGCGCTCGAACGCGTACAACGATGCCAGTCGCTGCCGTTCCGCCGCCTCGGCCGCCAGACGCGCCCGAGCCCGCTCCACGGCGTCGCGCACGCCCTTGCGCGCGTCGGCCACGAGCGAGCGCTCGAGCACCGCGAACTCGCGCTCGTCGGCTTCGTGCAGGCGTTGCTTGATATCGGCGACGGTCGGTTCCATGAATCCCCCTCGACATGCTCTTCTTCGACCGACCATGATACCAGAAAGGCGCTGCGCGGCCTCGCCCGCCCCTGTAAAAAAGGAACCCCCGCCGTCCGGAAGGACGACGGGGGTTCCTGCAAATCTGAAGCGTATAGAAGGCCTAGCGGTACGCCTTCTCCTTGATCTTCGCGGCCTTGCCCACCTTCTTGCGCAGGTAGTACAGCTTGGCGCGGCGCACATCGCCCTGACGCACGACCTCGATGCGCTCGATCTTCGGGGAGTGCACGGGGAAGGTGCGCTCCACGCCGATGGAGAAGCTGATCTTGCGAACGGTGAACGTCTCGCGATTCGAAGCGCCCTGGCGACGGATGACATCGCCCTGGAACACCTGGATACGCTCGCGGTTGCCCTCGGTGATGCGGTAGTGAACCTTCACGTTGTCGCCGACGTTGAACTCGGGGACGTCCTGCTTGATCTGCTGCTGTTCGATGGCGCGAATGATATCCATGACCCGTTCCTTCTTATATATTCAATGAAACCTAATTGCATGTCGTCTAGTAAAGACACGATTGGATAGTATACCGTCAACGGAACGGTACTGCAAGGAAAAACCTGGGCACATGCGCAAAAACTTGGGCTCTCCACGCATAATGCCGAATTCCGCCGCGCTTCCGGCCCGGTCTTCCGATGCGCACGGCCTCTACAGGAGCATGAGCAGCGCGTACGCGGCCACACCCGAGACGGCGCACCACAGAAGCGATTTCGTCTTCCAGGCGACGAGCGCCACCGCAAGCGCGGCGACCAGGGGCGCGGCTGCCGGCCACAGGCCTGCGTCGAACATGCCGGGCGTCAAAAGGTCGTTCGCGACGAGCGCGGCGAACGCGGCCGGCGGAATGAAGCCGAGCGCCTGCCCGACCCCTTCCGGCAGTTCCTTGCCCTTGAGAACGAACAGCGGCACCACGCGGCAGACCAGCATGGTGATTGCGCAGCACCCCAGCACGATGAAGTAATCGCCCCAGCCCATCGGTTCCATCAGCCGCGCTCCTTCGCCCACGTGAACAGCAGCGCCGCCATCACGCCCACGAGCGCGCCCACGAGTATGGCGGGGCCCGAAAGCCCGATGGTCTTGCATGTGTACACGCCCAGGATGGCGAACGCCGCAGCCACCACGTTGGCCGGCGTCACCTTTTGCGTGACAAGCAGGCAGATGAAGATGGACGTCATGGCGAAGGAGGCTATGGCCAGCGGGATGCCCACGGCGTTGCCCACGAGCACGCCGGCCACGTTCGACAGCGCCCACGAGCTTTGCGAGAAAAGGTTCACGAGCGTGGCGCGGCCAACCGACCAGCCGCCCTCCTCGAACTTCGCCGTGTTCACACCGTAGCTCTCATCGGTCACCGTAGCCGCGAACAGAAACGCGAGGCGTTTCTTCACACGCTCGCAGCGCGGCGCGAACGAGGCCGAGTACAGCATCTGGCGTGTGTTCACCAGCGACACGCTGGCGATGATGGACGCGAGCGGCGAGCCGGCCAGCCACATGTTCGGGATCATGAACTGGCCCGCGCCCGAGTAGAACACGGCCGACAGCAGGAACACCTGCAGCTCGTTCATGCCGATGGAAGCGCTCAGGATGCCGCAGGGTATGCCGATGGCGACGTAGCCCAGCATGATGGGCAGCGCCGCCGAAAACGATTGCCTGATGTGATCCCCGGAAAGCATAGTTAGACGATTATACAATTCTTGTGCACCTGCGCAACGAAGAAATGTCCTTAGGCCGAGGGAACCTAGTAATGCAGCGCGTTGGGGATGAACAGCCTTTGGTAGAGGTTCTTGGCGTAGCGGTCGGTCATGCCGGCGATGAAGTCGGTGACGGCGCGCAGGTCGTCGCCCTCGGAGATGGCGCGGTACTCCTGCGGAACTTCGCCCGTGTGCGCCACGTAGTAGTCGAACAGGTCGTCCACGAGGTGCGTCGCCTTCGCCACCTCGTCGGTGACGGCAGGGGCGCTGTACACGCGCTCGAACAGGAACGACCGCAGCTCCATCATGGCGTTCCACACCGCGTCGCTCATGCGGATGTCGTCGACGGCGGCCGACGTCTCCACCATGTCGAGCACGAGCGTCTCGATGCGCGACGAATGGTCGGGGCCCAGCATGGCGTGCGTCGACGCCGGCAGGTCGACCTCGCGCAGGATGCCCGCGCGGATGGCGTCGTCGATGTCGTGGTTGACGTACGCGATGCGGTCGGCCGTGCCCACGATGCGCCCCTCCAGCGTCTCGGCGCGCAGGTCGCCGGTGTGATTGAGGATGCCGTCGCGCACCTCGGACGTGAGATTCAGTCCCTTGCCGCCGTTCTCGATGCGCTCGACCACGCGCAGGCTCTGCTCGTTGTGGCGGTAGAGCGCCTCCGCCTCGGGCGATGCCGGGTCGATCCCCTTGTGGCGCGCCAGGCAGCGCGCGAGCGCCTCCTCCCCCGTATGCCCGAAGGGCGTGTGCCCCAGGTCGTGGCCGAGCGAGATGGCCTCGGCGAGATCCTCGTTCAGCCCCAGCGCGCGGGCGATGGTGCGGGCGATCTGCGCCACCTCCAGCGTGTGCGTGAGACGGGTGCGGAAGTGGTCGCCCTCGGCGGCCAGGAACACCTGCGTCTTGTGCGACAGGCGGCGGAAGGACTTCGTGTGGAGGATCTTATCGCGGTCGCGCTGGTAGTCGGTGCGCAGGATGTCGGGCTCGGCGGATCGGTCGCGGCCGTCGCTCTCGTCGGCGAACGCCGCGTCGCGGGAAAGCTCCACGTGCTCGCGCTGCTCTTGGTCCTCGCGATGGATGATGCGCATAAGGCCCTCCTTTTCCGTCGCCCGTCCGTCGGCGACCTGCAGGATCAGTATACCAACTTATCCGGCTCGAACGCGCCGCGCTCCGTGACGATGCGCGTGATGAGGCCGGCCGGCGTCACGTCGAAGGCCGGGTTCCACACGTCGACGCCCTCGATCGCGACGGGCAGGACCTCGGAGGCATCGCGCTCTTCGATGGGGATGCCCGAGCCGTCCGCGATCGCGGGGTCGATGGTGGAGGTGGGCGCGGCCACGTAGAACGGGATGCCGTGATGGCGGGCGAGCACGGCCACGCCGTACGTGCCGATCTTGTTCGCCGCGTCTCCGTTGGCGGCGATGCGGTCGGCTCCCACGATCACGGCGTCCACCTCTCCTTTAGCCATGAGGCTTGCGGCCATGTTGTCGCAGACGAGCGTGCAGGGAACGCCCGCGCGCGCCAGCTCCCACGACGTGAGGCGCGCGCCCTGCCCCACTGGGCGCGTCTCGTCGGCGTACACGCGCTCGATCTTGCCCTGCTCGGCCGCGGCGTATACCACGCCGAGCGCCGTGCCGTAGAACGCCGTCGCCAGGCTTCCGGCGTTGCAGTGCGTGAGCACGCGGCTGCCCTGCCGCAGCAGCGCGGCTCCGTGCGCGCCGATGGCGCGGTTCGCGGCTTCGTCCTCGGCCTCCATGCGCTTCGCCTCCGCGAACAGGGCGTCGGCCACGGCCGCAGGAGCCGCGCCCCCGTCGAGCGCAACACGCGCGCGGCCCAGCACGCGCTCGACCGCCCAGCGCAGGTTCACCGCGGTCGGGCGCGCGCAGGCGATCTCCTCGGCCGGCCGCTCGAGCGCGGCGCGGTACGCGGAAACCTCGCCCGCGCCCGTGGCGCCGCCGGCGGCCTCCCGAGCCCAAAGCGCCACGGCAGCGGCGCCCGCCCCGCCGCTGGCGGGCGCGCCGCGC
>NZ_WWRX01000018.1:34034-42003 GCF_009875575.1 Eggerthella sp. BIOML-A4
CGTCCACCACCGCCCCCCAATCCGCGGTTCGCTCGATCGCGAGCTTGCCGGGCAACAGGCGCTGGTCGACGTAGGCGAGCGTCGCGGCGCCGTCGGCAGCGCGCGCCAGCTCCACGGTGCGCGGGAGACGGTCGAGTCGGAGGTTCGCGGTCACGGGGCTTCCTTTCCTTCGGAGACCACCATTCTAACGGAAAGCGCCCGAGCGCGGCGAGAGGACGTCGCGCCGCGCCGACCGACGGGACGGGGAATGCCCTCCGAACGATCGACCGTCCGATTGGCAACCGGCTCGTGACGGTTCGATCGACGCGAGCCGCGGACGGGTATCGTGGAAGCGAACACCGTCGCAACGACCGCGCAAAGGAAGCTCCATGCCGAACACTCAAGCACCCGTCAAACCGCCCGCATCCCGACCCTGGCAGGCGGAGCCCCTTTCCGACGTCCTCCTCGAGCTCGACTCCTCGCTCGAAGGGCTGAGCGAGCTCGAGGCCGCGCGCCGCCTCGCCGAGACGGGCCCCAACGAGCTGAACGCGAAGCCGCCGCGCACGCTGGCGCAGATGGCGCGCGAGCAGCTGACCGACCCCATGATCCTCATCCTCCTCGTGGCGGCCGTGCTGTCGGCGCTTCTGCAGGAATGGGCCGAAGCCGGCATCATCTTCGCCATCGTGATGGTGAACGCGGTCATCGGCATCGTGCAGGAGCGCAAGGCGCAATCCTCGCTCGAAGCGCTAAGATCGATGAGCGCGCCCGAGGCGCGCGTCGTCCGCGACGGCGTGGAGATGGTGGTGCCCGCGCGCGATCTCGTGCCGGGCGACCTCGTGCAGCTGGGCGACGGCAGCATGGCGCCCGCCGACCTGCGTCTGGTCGAAGCGGCCGGGCTGCGCATGCAGGAAGCCGCGCTCACAGGCGAGTCGGTGCCCGTCGAGAAGGACGCCTCCGCCGTGGTTCTGCCCGGCGCGCCGCTGGGAGACCGGTCGAACATGGCGTTCGCCACCGCCATCGTCACCGCGGGACGCGGGGCGGGCATCGTGGTGGCCACGGGCATGGGAACCGAGGTCGGGCACATCGCCGGCATGCTGGAAGGCGACGAGGAGCTGGACACGCCCATCAAGCGCAAGCTGGCCTCGTTCGGCAAGATCCTCACCATCGTGGGCGTGGCGGCGGCGCTGGCCGTGCTGGCCGTCGGCCTGGCCTACGGCCGCCCGTTCGCCCCCTTGCTGCTGCTGGCCGTGTCGCTGGCCATCTCGGTGATCCCCGAGAGCCTGCCCGCCACCGCCACCATCACCATGGCGCTGGGCGTGCAGCGCATGGCCCGCCACGAGGCGCTCGTGCGCCGCCTGCCGGCCGTCGAGACGCTGGGCGGCGCCACCGTCATCTGCACGGACAAGACGGGCACCCTCACCGAGAACCGCATGAGCGTCGTGCGCGTGTCGCTGGGCCCCGACCTCGACCGCGACGAGGCGCTCGAGCCCGCCGAGGCGCTCGAGGAGCACCCCGACCTGTTCGGCTACCTCGCGTTCGCCGCCGTGCTGTGCAACGACGCCGCGTTCGCGTCCGCCGAGGAGGGCGCGCCGGGGGCGCAGGCGTTCATCGGCGACCCCACCGAGGGCGCGCTGCTGGTGCTGGCGCGCGACAACGGCATCGACCCGACCGCGCTGCGCTCGACCTACCCGCGCCTGGCCGAGCGCCCCTTCGACTCCGACCGCAAGCGCATGTCCACCGTGCACGAGCGCGACGGCGAGATCGTGGCCGCCGTGAAGGGCGCGATCGATTCGCTGCTGCCCCGCTGCGCCTTCATCATGGACGAGAACGGCCCGCGGCCGATGACCGACGAGGATCGCGCCCGCGCGCTGGCCGTGGCGCAACGGCTCTCGGACGAGGCGCTGCGCGTGCTGGCATTCGCCACCCGCGCCCTGCCCGGCGTGCCCGGCGACGAGGAGGACATCGAACGCGATCTCGTGCTCATCGGCCTCGTCGGCATGATGGACCCGCCGCGGCCCGACGTGCGCCAGGCCGTGGAAACCTGCCGCACCGCCGGCGTCCGCACCGTCATGATCACGGGCGACCACGCCTCCACCGCGCGCGCCATCGGCCGCGAGCTGGACATCTTCCGTCCCGGCGACCTCGTGGTCACGGGCGCCGAGCTCGACGAGATGGACGACGCGGCGCTCGACGAGGCGGCCCGCAACACCTCGGTGTTCGCCCGCGTGTCGCCTCTGCACAAGCTGCGCATCGTGCGCGCGCTGCAGCATGCCGGCGAGGTGTGCGCCATGACGGGCGACGGCGTGAACGACGCGCCCGCGCTCAAAGCCGCCGACATCGGCGTGGCCATGGGCATCACGGGCACCGACGTGGCGAAGGACGCCTCCGACATGATCCTCATGGACGACCGCTTCACCACCATCGTCTACGCCGTGCGCGAGGGCCGCCGGGTGTTCCGCAACATCCAGAAGGTGGTCTCCTTCCTCGTGGCCGACAACGTGGCTCAGATCGTGGTGCTGCTCACCGCCGTGGCCTTGAACTGGAACGCGCCGCTCACCGCCGTCATGATCCTGTGGGTGAACCTGGCAACCGCGTCGCTGCCCGCGCTCGCGCTGGGCGTGGAGCCCGCCAGCCGCCACATCATGGAGCATCCGCCCATGCGCGTGAACAACCTGCTGGACGGCCCGCTAGCGCGCCGCGTTATCTTTCAGGGCGTGTTCATCGCGGCGCTCGCGCTGGTCGCCTTCGTGATCGGCCAGAACGCGGGCAGCTACGAGCTGGGCTGCACGATGGCGTTCGGCGTGCTGGGATTCTCCCAGGTGCTGCGCTCCCTGAACCAGCGCTCCGCCACCGACCCCGTCTGGGACCGCGAGGGCGCCCGCAACCGCCAGCTGGGGCTCGCCGCGGCGGCCAGCATCGCGCTCATGCTGGTCGTGCTGCTGGTGCCGCCCTTCATCGACGCGTTCGGCGGCACGACGATGGACCTCGGGCAGTGGGCGCTCGTGGTGGGCTTCGCCCTGCTGTCCGTCGTACAGACCGAGATCGCGAAGGCCATCGGACGCTGGCGCGCGCGCCGCTAAGCGCGCAGTCGCCGGAAAAGGGCATCCTCGCGCGCGAGAGCGCCGCCGTGCACGAACGGCGCATTGCCTACATGCACGCTTTTGACAAGGAAAACGGGGCGAAATGCCCGTACATGCTTGACAAAAGCGTGCATGAGAAGGAAAGGCTTGCTGCTCGGGCGCATGCGCGTTCGTCCCTCGTCGCTGCTTTGCCTTCGGCGACGGCGAAGTGGCGCTCTGATGGGTTTTCCCCGAACCGCTCATGCTCGCGCTACAATATCGTTTCACCGATGAACGAACTGCAGAGCGCGCGAAAAAAGGAAAAAAAGGGGGGGTTTGAGCATGGATGGGATCGAAACCGAGCGCGACCTTTCTCTCGACTCGACGTTCTTCGTCGCGTTCGACCTCACCCATCGCGCGCTCAAAAGCGGGCTGGCGCAGGCCAGCAGCCTCAGCGTGACGCAGTACCGCGTGCTGGTGAAGCTGCTGTCCGCTGGCCCGGACGGCATCGACCAGTCCAGCCTCGGAAAGACGCTCGACCTCAAGCCGAACGTGGTGACGCAGGCCGTGAACGCGCTCGCAGCCGCCGGGTACGCGACGCGCCGGCGCGCCGGCGACGGCGATAGGCGCGTGCGCACCGTGGGCATCACCGACGCCGGAGCAAGCCATGTGGCGCAGGCCAACGACGCGCTCGTCGAGCGCCTCTACGCCCTGTTCCCCACCGAAGACGCTGCCCACCGCACCATCCTCGAAGCCTCCATCGCGGCCGGCGCGAGCATCGAGGCGGCACCGTCCGGCGAGGCCGCCAGCCGTTTCGCCGCTTCGCGCGCGCTCGTGTCGCTCGAGCTGGTGAAACGCGCGATGGAGAGCGCCTTGCAATCCGCGTGCGGAGCATCCCTCAGCGAGTGCCGCGTGCTTCAGCGCCTCGGCGAGGTGGGCGAGCCGCTTCGCATCGGCGACATAGCCGATCAGCTGCAGATGACCCCGGTCGCCGTTGCGCGGGCTGTCGACAGGCTCGTCGAACGGGAATGGGCCGTGAGGCTGGCCAGCCCCCGCGACCGCAAGGCCGTGTTCGCCGCTGCCATGCCCCAGGGCGAACGACAGCAGAGGATCATCGTCCGAACCGTCGCCTTGCTTGCGCGCAAGCACCTTTGGAGCAGGCTCGATCGCCGACAGCGCCATGCTCTCGCGCGCACCTGGCGCATCGTCATCGCCGACGTCCAAGCGCGCAAGGAGGCCGAGCGCAAAGCCGCGCTCGGCCTCCTCCAGCCCATCGACTGACGCGCACGCCGTCTGCGCATGGATCGCCGATGCCAGACTTCCGCATGCAAAAACCTTCTCCGCACCGGAAAAAAGACGAGCAAGACGCTCGCACTTTCTTTTTACCGCCATTGGCGGTAAAATACTGGCGGTAAAATATTCGAGAGGAGGCCTCTGGTGTACGAACCGCCCTTCGACCCCACCGACAAGATTACTGCAACCGCCTTGGATATCGCCGAGATGGTGGGACGGCTCGCACCCGACTCCGCGCTGTCCTCCTCGCCCGTCCTCCATCGCGAGCTGCGTATCAAAACCATACACTCTTCTCTGGCTATCGAGCAGAACACACTCACAATGGAGCAGGTGACCGATATCATCGACGGCCGGCGCGTCTTCGGTCCGCCCGACGATATCCGGGAGGTCCGGAATGCCAAACGAGCATACGACTTGCTCGGCAACTGGGATCCGCGCAACATGGACGACCTCCTCGAGGCCCACGGCGTCATGATGGAAGGCCTGCGCAAGGACGCGGGAACCTTCCGGACGAAAAACGCAGGAGTATACGACGGGGATCGATTGATCCATGCCGGAACCCCCGCATCCTACGTTCCCGAAGTTATGGCCGACCTGTTCGAATGGCTGGGTTCGACGAAGCTCCACCCGCTTCTCGCTTCGTGCGTATTCCATTACGAGTTCGAATTCATCCACCCGTTCTCCGACGGAAACGGCCGCATCGGAAGGCTCTGGCACACGCTGCTGCTGGCTCGATGGCGCTCCGTGCTCGCCTGGCTGCCGATCGAAAGCATGATCCGGGAGCGCCAAGACGCGTACTACGCCGCATTGAACGAATCGAACGCGACCGGATCCTCGACCGCCTTCGTAGCCTTCATGCTCTCGGCCATCCGCGATGCGATGGAGCCTTTCTGCACGGAAGAGCGTCGAGAGGACGGGCTGAGGAATAGCATCCTGAGCCTCATGGCCGAGAACCCTTCGATCACGGTCTCCGAGATCGCGGAAGCCGTCGGCCTGGCAAGACGCACGACGGAGCGCGCCATAGCTTCGCTCAAGGAAAGCGGGCGCGTCCGGCGCGTCGGAAGCCCACGCGCCGGACACTGGGATATTTCCTAAAAGAAGGCCGCGCTTCCCCCTGTCCGAAAGGAGAAGCGCGACCGGGATTCCATGCTACGCGCGACCCTTCTTCACCAGCGCGCCCATCCCGAACATGATGGCCAGGTTCACGACCACGTCGGCGGCGAACCATGCTCCCACCGTGCCCAGCTGGATGCTGGCCGAGTTGACGGCCGAGAACGTGCCCACGGTGAGAACCATGACCACGAGACCGCAGACGAAAGCCGCGAGCACCAGGTTCCAGCCTGCGCGCTTCTCGTCGCGCGCCCGCGCGAGGCAAGCGCACACCGTCATGGACGCTGCGCCCAGAAGCGTGCCGAGAAACGCCGCGAACCCCACGAGCGCCAGCACGAGCATCGGCAGGGAGGGCAGCTTCGAGCTCATGGACGCCACCTGCACGGCAGAGAGTATCCCGCTCGCCGTGATCAGCAGGCACACGATGGCCGCAAGCGCCGTCGCCCAGCCCCACAGAAACGCAGTCGCCGGCCTGCCCGCGCCCTCGCTGCGGCGCGCGAACAGCAGACCGTGCAGCGCGACGCCCACCGTGGACACGACCATCGCCAGCGATGCTGCGTACATGAACGCCACGAGCGCCGACCCGGTCAGGATGGAGCACACGACGTCGAGGATGGGCACGTCGGCCGCCGAGATGTAGTCGTAGGAAAGCGTTCCGGTCAAGTCCATCACGGCCAGCCCGATGCGCCCCACGATCGCCACAGCGAGCGCGATCATAAACAGCATCGCATACGGCCGCGCCATGTCCTTCAACTGCTCTTTCATGCTACTCCCCTCCCTTCATCTCGTTGGCGACGGCGTACGTGCCGCACAAGTACCCGCCGCAGAACGCCAGGCTCACGTCGCCCAACAGCGAACCCAGGATAGGGTCGCCGATGTAGCTGTTCTCGCCGCACGCGCCGCCGGCCGTGTGCCAGCCCGCGTACAGGCCGGGGATCACGGTGCCCTTGGTCGAGATCACCTGCATCTCGTCGTTGATCATGAGGCCTGCCTTCGTGCCGTACAGGTTTCCGCCGATGCGGCAGCCGTAGAACGGCGGGTCCTTGATGGCGTGCAGCCACTCGGGAGGCATGGGATACATGAAGTCGTCCTCGCCGCGCTCGCAGCACGCGTTCCACTTCTCCACGGCCTCTACCAGCACGCCGGGGGCGAACCCCAGGTCGCGCTCCAGCTCCTCCAGCGAGTCGCGCTTCTTCAGCACGTCGGCGTCGATGGCGTCCTGCACGCCGTGGTGCCAGTCGCGATAATGCTCGGGCACCTTGTCGATCTGCTCGAGGTCGGGCGTGATCAGCTTGCGGCAATGCTCCTGCGCGAAGCCGGCCAGATGATCCTCGTAGTGCGCGTCGAAGACGATGTAGGAGCGGTGCCCCGGCGGCGTCATCTGGATGGTGGCCAGATCGCCCAGCGCGTAGATGGCGTTCGCGCCGTCCTCGCCCACGCGGCTGTCCATGTAGCGAAGACGGTTGCCGCAGCGGTCGACGGTGAACCACGGCTGGCGCGACAGCTGCGTCATGCCGTCGTAGAGGAAGCGCGCCCACTGGCCGCCCTCGGCCTCCCAATCGACGCCGCCGTCGAAGCTGGCCGAGCTGTTGAAGCCCGACACGTCGGCGTTCACGCCCAAGCCCATGCGGAAGCACTCGCCCGTCTCGCCCGCCGTGAGGTAGCTCGAGGCGCAGCCCATGGCCGCCGTGGGGATGTAGCGCTCCAACAGGGCTTTGTTGTTGCAGAAGCCGCCCGCCGTGAGGATGACGGCGCGTTCGGCGTGGATGTACTTCTCTGCGCCGTAATCCTCGCGCACCACCACGCCCACGATCCTCCCGTCGCCGTCCTGCACGAGCGCCTCCGCCGGGCTTTGGAAGAGGTACTGCACGCCGTGCTTCTGACCAAAGCTGAACATGGCGTCGGTGGCGTCCTTCATCTTGAGCACATGGTGGTCGAGCGTCGAGTTCTTCGGCGCCACGTACACCGGCACCTCGCCCAAGCGCCACCGGACGCCGCAGTCGGCCATCCAGTCGATGCACGTGCCGCCCGCCTCGGCGATGCGGTGGATGAGCAGCGGGTCGCACGCGTAATGGTACTCGTCGATGGCCCAATCGGCCAGCTTGCGCGCGTCGAAGGGGTAGGACGGGAACGCGAAACGCTTCGACTCCTGCAGCTTCGATCCGCCGAGGATGGCGCACATGCCCGCCTCCTGGGCGTTGCCGCCGTGCAGGCCCATAGCCTCGACGCAGATGGTCCGCGCGCCCTGCTCGGCCGCGCGCGCCGCCGCGTTCAAGCCGCCGCCGCCCGCGCCCACCACGCAGATGTCGCACTCGTAATCCCATGTCGCGGGCACCGCGCGCGGAGGGATAGGGCTTGCATCGTCCGCCGGGAACGCCGCGCCGTTGTGCTCGCGATACGTGCCGTCCGACCAAGAGGCGTTGGTGACGGCGCTGTCGGGCACGTCGACGGCCTTCGACCCATCGGCCGCCCAGTCGCCGATCACGCCCTCCGGCACCGCATAGGCCGCGCCCGGCACCGCCGCCGGG
>NZ_WWRX01000018.1:42020-72732 GCF_009875575.1 Eggerthella sp. BIOML-A4
CCCGCGGCGGCTCCCACCGTCAAGCCCGCCCTCGTCAAGAAATCGCGGCGAGACAGCGGCGCATGCGCGCCCGTCTGCCCGTGAACCTGCTTCGTCATCGGGATCCCCCCTGTTCCTGCTTCGCGGCGGTGGCTTCTGCCTGCGAGAGCGCGTCCTCCACCGCCTGCCTGACGCCCGCCGTGGTGATGGTGGCGCCGCTGATCGCGTCGATGCCGGCGCCTTGCGCGGCCTCGATCATGGCGGCGAACCTGCCGTCGCGGATGGCCTCGTAGCCTCCGCGGCTCTGGCTCTCGCCCTCCTGCGCGGTTTCCAAACACGAGATGCGGTTGTCCTGCACGAGCAGCTTGACGGTCACGAGGCCCTCCATCCCTTTGCCCGTGCCCGTGTACACGCCGTCGGCGAGCTCGCCTTCGGCCTTCGCGCCCTGATCGGCCTGAACCTCCTGAGCCCACGGATCGTCCAGGCGCATGGCCAGCTGCTCGGCGCTGGCCGCGTCTTTCGACCCCGAACCTTCGAATCCCGCGCCGCAGCCCGTCATGCCCGCCGCCAGCACCGCGGCCCCGCATACGGCCGCTGCCGTCCTCTTCATCATCGCTCCTCCTTTTCGCATGCCCTACCGGGGGCTTTCCCAGCCGTCGGGAACCGCGTAGTCGTGACACGCGTTGCAGTACATATACGACGATCCATGCGCGCCGTGGCAGTTGCTGCAATCGATGGCCTCGCCCTGATGCGACGCATGCGGGTTCACCCCCGCCTCGCCTCCCCAATCCTCGGTGGCGGCCTTCACGTCTTCCCAATCATGGCAGCCGGCCGATGCGCACATCTTCTTGTCGGCCGTCACGCCATGGGTAGTCAGATGCCCCGTCTCGTCAGTGGCGAAATCTCCGCGCACCCACGACAGCCCTTCGGCGACCTGATCGGACAACTTCGCCTCGTGGCACTTCAAACACGTAACGTCGGCGCGCTCGTGGGCGTTCGCCATAAGCGTCGCGTCGCTGAAGTAGCCGTCCACGTAGGCGTCCATCGGATCGTGGCAAACGGCGTTGCAGAAGCTCGGCTGCTCGTGCCAAACCCAGAAACCCGCGCCCGCCGCCACGACGACCGCCGCGATCACGCCGACCACGATAGGCCAGCGCCTTCCTTTCCGCTTTCCGATCCGCTTGCTCTCCTTCATGACCCCTCCTTCTCGGTTTCGCGTCCGCTGCTCCGCGATGCCCTCGGCATCGGATCGCCCGACGCCGCCTCGGCCGAGATGCGGCCCTGCGTCCGCTTGCTCCCTCATTAGTTCATCTGCGTTCTTTTTTCGTTTCACAAATGAACTTAATGACCTGCATGCTAGCATCCTCGCAGGCAAAGAGGAAGCCGCGGTTGACGGCTTCGCGCGTTTCGTCATTGCCGTCGCGGACGCGCGCGCTTCGCCGCTTACGTCCCCCTCTTCGTTGACGAATCCCTGAAACTGTCTATTGACGCTCCGTCAACCAGGGGCGTATGCTGCGCTCATCAGGGGATCGAACGAAACACGCCGCCATGGCGGCGAACCGCAGGATCGTTCAAGCGAACGGGGCAAGGAGGGCGGCATGGCAACCTCGAACGAGAAGGCGCGCAACGCGGCATCGGCCGAGCGTCGAGCCGACATCGTGGCCGCGGCCCGCGAGCTGTACGAGGAGCAGGGGCTCTCGAAAACCTCCGTGCAGGACATCACCAACCGCATGGGCGTGGCGCGCTCGCTGTTCTACCATTACTTCCCTGACAAGGAGGCCGTCACCTCGGCCGTCCTCGACGACTACGTGGCCGACTTCATCGAGGCCACTCATTACTGGAACGCGCAACGGCACCCGGGCGACATCGAAAGCGCCCTTTCCAGCGTCGTAAAGCTCATGCGCCTCGGCGTGTTCGAGCACGACGCGTTCCGCCGCTCGCTGGCCTCGCACGAGAACGCGGCGCTTTACATCGACTTCGTGAACCGCGTGGCCGACCGCGTGGCCACGTACATCGTGGACACCACGGTGCGCGACTACGGCGCGCTGCACGAGATACGCATCGAGCACGTCTACGAGACGTTCTACGTGCTCATCTTGGGCATCGTCGGCTACCTGCGAACGCATCCGGACGTCGACGACGAGGTGCTGAAGGATCTCATCGCCCAAACGCTGCACATGGACCGCGGCGCGAACGGCGCACCCGAAAGCGGATAGAACCTGCGCAGGCGAACCCGCATGCAACGGTATCGATAATCTCATCTGAAGAAACAGCAGGCCGGAAGGCGGCCTGTGCGAAGCGTACCCTGAAGAAGGAGGGTGTCATGTTGTTCCAAGTCTACGGGGAGAACGCCCTGTACCAATGGCTCGGCTGGGCCATCGTGTTCATCGGGTTGATCCTCATCAACGAAGTGGCGCGCCGCACGAAGGCGGGCGGCGTGTTCTGCTTCATCGTGCTGCCCGTCGCGTTGACGGCGTACTTCGTCGCCATTTCCATCGGCGCCGGCATCGGCCAGCAGTGGGCGCTCGACAACCCCACGCACGTGCACATGAACAGCTGGTTCCACTACGCGAAGCTCTACGCGGCCACCATCGGGTGCATCGGCTTCATGGCCATCAAGTACTCGTGGGGCGCTATCGGCAAGGCGCACTGGTTCAAGTGCTTCCCGTTCGTCATCGTGGCCATCAACATCCTCATCGCCGTGGTCAGCGACTTCGAGAGCGCCATCCGCGCCTGGGGCACCACCTGGGTGTCCTCCGAGGGCGTCACGCTGTACGGCGGTTGGCACAACGTGTTCAACGGCGTGGCGGGCATCATCAACATCGCCTGCATGACCGGCTGGTTCGGCATCTACATTTCCAAGAAGCGCCAGGACATGCTGTGGCCGGACATGACCTGGGTGTTCATCATCGCCTACGACCTGTGGAACTTCTGCTACACCTACAACTGCCTGCCCACGCACTCCTGGTACTGCGGCCTGGCCCTGCTGCTGGCCCCCACCGTGGCGGCGTTCTTCTGGAACAAAGGCGGCTGGATCCAGAACCGCGCGTTCACACTGGCCATCTGGTGCATGTTCGCCCAGTGCGTGCCGGCGTTCCAGGACTACAGCGTGTTCAGCGTGCAGTCGGTGAACAACCCGAACGTGAACCTGGCCGTGTCCGTCATCGCGCTTCTGGCCAACATCGCCGCGTTCGCCTACATCATGTACCGCGCCAAGAAGCTCAAGGTGAACCCGTACATGAACGAGGTGTTCGCCGGCACGAAAGACTACGACAAGGCCATGGCGCGCCGCGCCACCCCCGCGGAGCTGGCGGAATCGTAAGAAACCAGAAACCGATCCATGTTTGGGAAGCGGCCCGCAAGGGCCGCTTCTTTTTCGTCCGCCGACGCGTCTCGGCTTGCTACAATGAGGTTTCGACCGTACAGTGCGCGAAGAGGAACCTATGCAGTCCATACCCCAGCTCGTCAACGACCTCGCCTTGCTGCTCGCCGTGGCGGCGGTGGCCACCATCGTCTGCCGGCGTTTCAAACAGCCGCTCGTGCTGGGGTACGTGGTGGCCGGATTCCTCGTGAGCCCCGCTATCGGCTGGATCCCCAACATCGTGGAGACGGCCGACGTGTCCACCTGGTCGCAGATCGGCGTCATCTTCCTCATGTTCGGCCTGGGACTGCAGTTCAGCGTGGTGAAGCTGACCACCGTGGGCCGTCCGGCGCTCGTCACGGCCGTCGTGGAGATGTCGCTCATGATAGCGGCAGGGTTCGCCTGCGGCACGCTGCTTGGCTGGTCGCCGTCAACCAGCCTGTTCCTCGGCGGCATGCTGGCCATCTCGTCGTCCAGCATCATCGTGAAGACGTTCGGCGAGCTGGGCCTGCGCACCAAGGCCTTCGCCCAGCTCGTGTTCGGCGTGCTGGTCATCGAGGACATCGCAGGCGTGTTCCTGCTCGTGGTGCTGTCCACGGTGGCGGTCAGCGCGTCGGTGGACGGCGGTGCGGTGGCCGTGCGTATCGGACGCATGGCGCTGTACCTCGTGGTATGGTTCGCGCTCAGCGTCATCCTCGTGCCGAGCGCCCTCAAGCGCCTGCGTTCCGAGCTCAACGACGAGATCCTGCTCATCGCGTCCATCGCGCTGTGCTTGGGGATGGTGGTTCTGGCCGACGCCATCGGGTTCTCTTCGGCGCTGGGCGCGTTCCTCGCCGGATCCATCCTGGCCGGCACCGTGCAGGCAAAGCGCGTCGACGCGCTGTTCAAGCCCATCAAGGATCTGTTCGGAGCCGTGTTCTTCGTATCGGTGGGCATGCTGGTCACACCCGCGGCCGTGACGGAGAACCTGGGAGCCATCGTCGTCATCGCCTTGGTGGCCATCATCGGACGCTCGCTGTTCTGCGGGTTGGGCGCTCTGTTGTCGGGGGCAACGCTGAAAACCTCGGTGATGAGCGGGCTCAGCCTGGCGCAGATCGGCGAGTTCTCGTTCATCATCGCCGCGCTAGGATCGGCGACGGGCGTGACTCCCGACTTCCTCTACCCCGTCATCGTCACCGTGTCGGTGGCGACGACGCTCGCCTCGCCTCTTCTGGTGAAGAATTCCGAACGCATCTACCACCTCCTCGTGCGCGTCTTGCCCGAAAGCCTGTTCGCACTGCGCCATGAGCATCTGGAGCGCGCGCAGGAAGAGGACGGCGAACCGAACTTATGGGTGGACTACCTCAAACGCTGGACGCTCAAGCTGGGGCTCGTGGTGCTGGCCGGCATCGCATCGGTGGAGGTGCTCATGAACACGGCCCTTCCTTTGCTGTCGGGTTTCGTGCCGGAGGCCGTTCTCAACCCGTTGCTTGCCGCGGTGGGCATCTTCGTGACGGGACTGTTCCTGTCGAACCTGTTCTACACGGGACGAAAGAACGAGTTCGGCGTGCTGTGGATGAAGAGCCGTCGAAACCATGTGCCGTTGGCCGTCCTGATGCTGGCGGGCGGCGCGGCGTCCTGCGGCGTGGTGGCCTACATCGTGCATGCGGCCGGCGCGCGCCAATCGGTGTGGATGTTCGTTCTGGCGGCGACGTGCTCGCTGTTGCTCGCGCGCTCGCGCACGCTGCATTCGTGGTTCCTCAAGCTGGAGACGAGCTTCGTCGGCAACCTCAACGAGTCCATCCTGGCCGAGCGCCTGGCGGAATCCGACGAGGAGGAACGCGCCGGGTGGGTGGAGGAGCGCCTGTACGTGGTGGAGGTCGAAGCGTCGCGCACGCTGCGCCGATTGGGCGCCGAGCGGTCGAGCGACTTCCTGTTCGGCATAGCGCACAACCTGGATCTCATGGCCATCGAGCGCGAGGGCGTGCGCATGGGATCGCAAGCGCTCGCGCGACTGACCAAGGAGGAGCTTGTGCGGCGCATCAACGACCCGGCCGACCCGCTGGGCATACGCGAGGGCGACGTGCTGACGTTCCTCGGCACCGAGAACGAGGTGGACGCCTACCTGCAAACCCTGCTCAAGGAGGACTCCATCGACGAGGCCGATGCCGTCAGCGCATCGTTCGACGAGTACGCGGCCGCGCACCCCGACAAGTTGGATCTCGCATGCGTGTCGCTTTCCGTGGAAGCGGGCTCGCCCTTCGCCGGCAAGACCATCGGCGCCGTCGATTTCAAGGGCTCCTTCGGCTGCCTCGTCGTCGCACACGAGCATGAGAAGCTGCTCAAGATGAAGCCGAGCCGCAACACGCGCCTGTTCCCCGATGACCGCATCTGGCTCGTGGGCGAAACGGCGGCCGCCCAAGCGCTACCGGAAAAAGACGGTGCCGCATGACCGGAGCGCGAAGATCCATGCACTTGGCAGATAGGTACAAGCGAGAAGGATTCGACATGAGCCAGCCATCCGCATTCGAACAAGTTTGTTTCGTAGCCTTTTTCGCAACCTTGCCACTCTACTCCCCGAACATGATATTCAGCCCCGACTTGGCAGGCTTCGACTTGGCCATGCCGTATTTCGTCCACTCCACGTTGGCGAGCGCCATGGTCGCCGGCATGGCAGCCGCGTGCATCGCGCTGTGCGCGAAAGAACCAAGTCGGATAACATTCCTAACTCCTCTTCGAATGACGATCGTCGCGCTTCTCTACCTGACGGGGCTTTTCCTGCTCTTCGCTTCCCTTCTTCTCCCCGGAGTTCCGGTCGAATTGTGCTCCTTGCTCGGAGGAACGCTCTGCGGAACGACGACCTTGCTCCTTTGCATCGCTTGGGGAAGCGTATTCTCCACCCTCACGTTCCGGGAAGCCCTCATTCGCCTGAGCGTCCTGCTGGCCATCTGCGCGCTCATCAATACGGGATTCGTTTACATGGGTCCCGAAACCGGGGTCGCGAGCTTTCTTCTGCTCAGCATTCTCGGACTCGTGCCCCTGCTGATCCGCTCTACGCACGGCGAGTTCGTTCGCCTGCTGAACGTGCAACGCGATGCGAAAAGCCAAGATTCCACCGTGTTCCACTCCTTCTTCTCGGTCGCCCTCGGTCCGTTCGTGGGTTTTTTGCTGTTCGCCTTGACGATGGCGGTACGCAAGATCGCGGTTTTCGGCAACATGTACGCCGAAAGCATCGGCACGATCCTCGCCGTCGTCTCGGTTCTGCCTTTATGGCTTAGGAAGTCGGACAAGCCTCTTTTGCCGTTCGTGTTCCAAATATACCTGCCCATCTTCGCCGCCATATTGTTGTTTCTCAGCAGCTTCCCCACAGGTCATGCGGTGCACAGCATCGGCATGATCGGCATTTACGTGTTCTTCGGCGCTATAGGGGTGCTTGCGCTGGCCTCGTTCTGCGCGATCGCGCACGCGCAAGAGTTCTCGGTGCCTCTGATCTTCGGTAGCTCGATCTCCGCTTTTTGCTTGGTTTCGATCATCGGCTTGCATTTCGGCGATCTTGCGGGCATCAGCGGGAACGAGGAAGCAGTATTGCTTGCGCTTTCCACCCTGTACTTCATCTCGTTGGTTCTGGTGCCCAATATACGCTCGTGGAAAACAATGTACCTCCCTTCGCAGCAGGCGAACAAGCCGAACCTGCTGTCGGACTTGGAAACATGCTGCAATCGGGTTGCCGACAAGGGCGGCCTGTCGAAACGCGAGAGAGAGGTGCTCTTGTTCCTAGGGCGCGGCTACTCCCCCGCCTACGTCGCAAAGAAGATGTTCTTGTCCGACTCCACCGTCCGCTCCCATATCAAGAGCATCTACAAAAAGCTGGACATCCACTCGCGCGAGGACCTTCTGCAGCTTATAGAAAACGAGAACGAGCCGTCTTCGATGACGGATTTCTAAAACCGGAGACTCGTCGCCCAAGCAGCTTCGCTCCGGCGAACCGGCGAACGCCATAAGCGTTTCACCTCGTGTTTTGCGTAATTCCCCAAAAACCGCGATGCTTTCCAGGCGCTTTGCAAGGACTCTTTTCCCAATTCCCTCAATATCGCGATTCCGAAAAAGAAGCGGTTTGCGTAGTCTTTGCCTTGCTGCCCGGCTTGAAGGCAAACCGACCGGCAGCATCTTTCGTGTTAGCTGTTGAGATGAACGGAGAGAGGGATGGATAGGCGTAGTTTCATCAAAGGCGCAGCGCTTGCTGGCGTAGGAACCGTAGGAGCGGGTTTCTTGGCGGCGTGCTCGCCGAACGGAAAAACGGACAGCGACAAGTCCGATGAGAAGAACGTATCCGACGGCAGCGCGACGGAGGGCGCAATCTCTTGGCGGACGCCGCAAGATTACTCCGCGCAAGCAAGCGAAGCCGGTGATTACGATGCGGTCGTGGTGGGCCATGGGTACGCGGGCGTAACCTCGTGCCGAGAGCTGTCCGAGCAGGGTTACCGGGTCGCCCTTCTCGAGTTCCAACCCGAAGAAACGTACATGGCAACGGGCAACGAGAGCTGTGGCGTCAACTCGAACCTTGTCAACAAGATCACCGAAGGCAACCAGTACCATGATGTCGACCCGGTCGAGTACTACCAGAATTGGATGACCATGATCGGCAACCAGGGCAACCCCGGGCTCATCATGAGGTACTGCCAGAACATGGGCGATAACATCGATTGGTACTACGACAGCCTGACCGATTCGGACATCGCCACCTTGAGCCATAGCGGATCCCCCGCAGCAGGCGAAACATGGCCGCACCTGCTGCCCAATATCGGACCCATCAAGTTCTACCCCGGCGTCATATCCGCATATGCGGAAGAGTGTAATCAGACCAAGATCCAGGGATACAACCGCGAAAAGGCGAAAGCCGCAGGAGCGGAGTTCTTCTTCAACACGCGGGGACTGCAGATCCTGCAGGACAATGGCAAGGTGTCCGGCGTCATCGCCGAGAACCGGGCCGACGGGTCGTACCTCAAGTTCAGCTGCAAGGCCGTGGTGGTGGCCACGGGCGGCTTCGCCTACAACGAGGAAATGCTCAACGACCTGATGCCCGACATCAAGAACAACATGATCGAGGGAGAAGCTTGGAAAGATGCCTTCGGCAATGAAAGGTTCGTCGGGGACGCCTCGAATTGGCAGTATCAAGGCGACGGCATCAAGATGGCTCATTGGGCGGGAGCTCATTTGGAGAGCATCATCCCCGGCATGAACGCCAAGCACATCCAAGCACCCACTTCTATGAACAACTTCCCTCAAGCTGTATGGGTCCGCTCCGATGGCAAGCGCTTCATGAACGAGTTCTACCCCGTTGTCGAGCAGCGCGGCGTGCCGAACGTGTATCTGCCCCGAGAGCCCATCTCCTGCGTGTTCGATTCGAACTTCCCCGAGTACCGCCAGTACACCGTGCCGCAACACGGCATGTTCAGCCCGACAACGTCCGCGATCGAAGAGCTAAAAACAGGCATGGACAAGGCTTATCAGAAGTTCAAGGGAACCTGGGTCGAGCCCGAATCCTCCAAGGAGGACAACCAGGCTGGAGCGATGTTCGCAGCACCGGAATTCATCGCGGACGACACGCTGGAGGGCCTGGCGAAGCAGCTCGGGCTCGAAGGCGATGCTGTCGAGACGTTCGTCGCGGAAATCGAGAAGTACAACAAGTTCTGCGAATACGGCATCGACGAGGATTTCGGTCGCTACGCGGAAGTGCTCTTCCCCGTCAAGGATGGTCCGTTCTACGCGCTCGCGGGCAATCCGGGACTTGGCGAGATCATGAGCACCTGCGGCGGAATCATCACCAACGCAGAGCAGAACGCCCTCGATGCCAACTTCGAGCCGATTCCCGGCCTGTACGTTTCCGGCAACGATTGCGGTCGTCGTTTCGGCGTGGAATACATCACCCCCACGCCCGGCGTAAGCCTCGGCATGGCCATCGTGTTGGGCCGCGAAGCGGGCAAGAGCGTTGCCAAGTACCTTGAGACGGTCTAGCTGCTCCCAACAGAGCCGGCACATCGCGCGACCTGTTTTGCAGCATACAGTTTGAAACAAGCTGTCCAAGCTTTCAAAAAGGGCTCCGTCAACAAGATGGAGCCCTTTTCGCACCCTCTCACTGAAGGTTTCGCGTCCCGTCGCACTCGCAACTCGACGCCGAACGCGAAAGGGCCCGCAGCGCGATGCTGCGGGCCCTTCGATCATGCGAGGTCTCGGACGGAGGCTACTTGTCGCGGCCGTCGCCCATCTTCTCGGCCAGGGCGGCCTGACCGGCGGCCAGACGGGCCAGCGGCACGCGGTACGGGGAGCAGCTGACGTAGTCGAGGCCGATCGTGTGGAACGTCTTCACGGAATCGGGATCGCCGCCGTGCTCGCCGCACACGCCGCAGACGAGGTCGGGGTTGCCCTTGTGGCCCAGCTCGACGCCCATCTCCACGAGCTTCGCCACGCCCGGATCGATGGTGGCGAAGGGGTTGTAGGGCAGCAGGCGCTCGGCCAGGTACTGCGGGACGAACTCGGCCTCCACGTCGTCGCGGCTGAAGCCGAACGTCGTCTGGGTCAGGTCGTTCGTGCCGAAGCTGAAGAAGTCGGCAACCGCGCCGATTTCGTCGGCCGTGACGGCAGCGCGCGGCAGCTCGATCATCGTGCCCACGGGGATGTCAAGCTCGACGCCCTGCTCGGCGGCGACTTCGGCGATAGTGTCCTCGGCGACCTTGCGCAGCTTCTCGAGCTCGGCCACCACGGACACGAGCGGGATCATGATCTCGGGCTTCGGGTTCAAGCCCTCTTTCTGCAGCTCGGCGCAGGCGGTGGCGATGGCGC
Source organism: Eggerthella sp. BIOML-A4 (assembly GCF_009875575.1). Lineage (NCBI taxonomy): Bacteria > Bacillati > Actinomycetota > Coriobacteriia > Eggerthellales > Eggerthellaceae > Eggerthella > Eggerthella sp. BIOML-A4. Next base: position 52,180 of record NZ_WWRX01000018.1, read on the forward strand.
GCACCTGCATGACCGGCAGGATGGGGTACACGATGCCCAGGCGGCAGCCGCGCAGGCCCAGCATCGGGTTCGCCTCGCTCATGCCGTCGATCTGCTCCATGAGCATGCGCTTCTCGGCGATGAGCGCCTTATCGCCGCCCGCGGCCTCGAGCTTGGCGATCTCCACGTCGAGCGCGCGGGGGCTCTCCAGGAACTCGTGCAGCGGCGGGTCGAGCAGGCGCACGATGACCGGCAGCCCGTCCATGGCGCGGAACATGCCCAGGAAGTCGCCCGTCTGGGCAGCCAAGAGCTCGCCCACGGCCTTCTCGCGCACGGCCGGATCCTCGTTGAGGATGAAGGTCTGGATGATCTGCTTGCGGTCGCCCAGGAACATGTGCTCGGTGCGGCACAGTCCGATGCCCTCGGCGCCGAAGCCGCGGGACAGCTCGGCGTCCTCGGGGTTGTCGGCGTTGGCGCGCACGCCCAGCGTGCGGAACTCGTCGGCCCACTCGAGGATGGTGTCGAGGTCGCCCGTCATCTCGGGCAGCACGAGCTCGACCGCGCCCAGCACCACGGAGCCGGTGGTGCCGTCGATGGAGATCATGTCGCCTTCCTTGATGACGATGTCGGTGCCCACGACGCTGGCCTGCTTCTTCTCGGCGTCGATGCGCAGCGCCTCCACGCCGCAGACGCACGGGGCGCCCATGCCGCGGGCGATGACGGCCGCGTGCGACGTCTTGCCGCCGTGCGAGGTGAGGATGCCCTCGGCGGCGATCATGCCGGCGAGGTCGTCGGGGTTCGTCTCCCAGCGCACGAGCACGCACTTGCGGCCCGCCTCGGCCACGGCCACCGCGTCGGCGGCGGAGAACACGGCTTCGCCCACGGCGGCGCCGGGGGAGGCGTTCAGGCCCTTGGCGACAACGTCGTAGGAGGCGTTCTTGTCGAACTGCGGGTGCAACAGCTGGTCGAGCTGCTCGGGATCGACGCGCATGACGGCCTCCTCCTTCGAGATGAGGCCCTCCTTCTCCATCTCGATGGCGATGTGCAGCGCGGCGGCGGCGGTACGCTTGCCCACGCGGGTCTGCAGCATCCACAGCTTGCCCTGCTCGATGGTGAACTCGATGTCGCACATGTCGCGGAAGTGGTTCTCGAGGGTGACGAACACCTCTTCGAGCTCGCGGCCGGCCTCTTCCAGACCGTCCACGTCCTTGAGCTCGGCGATCGGCGAGGTGTTGCGGATGCCGGCCACGACGTCCTCGCCCTGGGCGTTCACCAGGTAGTCGCCGTAGAACTCCTTCTCGCCGTTGGCGGGGTTGCGCGTGAACGCGACGCCCGTGGCAGAGGTGTTGCCCTTGTTGCCGAACACCATGGACTGCACGTTGACGGCGGTGCCCAGATCGTCGGCGATCTTGTTCTGCTTGCGGTACAGCGTGGCGCGCGGGTTGTTCCAGCTGCCGAAGACGGCCTCGATGGCCAGCTGCAGCTGCACGCTGGGATCCTGCGGGAACTGCACGGCACCGTCCACGACGAGGCTCGGATACGCCGCTGCATCCACGTTCTCGGCGAAGATCTGCTTGAACTCGGCCACGAGCTCCTGCAGGTCCTCGGCGGTGAGATCGGTGTCGGACGCCGCGCCGCGAGCGTGCTTCATAGCCGTGATGGCGTTCTCGAACAGGTCGCCGTCGAGGTTCATGACCACGTTGGAGAACATCTGGATGAAGCGACGGTAGGAATCCCAGGCGAAGCGCGGGTTATCGGTCTGCTTGATCAACCCGTTGATGGACTGATCGTTCAGGCCGAGGTTGAGGACGGTGTCCATCATGCCCGGCATGGACATGGGGGCGCCGGAACGCACGGACACGAGCAGCGGGTCCTCCGCATCGCCGATCTTCTTGCCCATGCGGGCTTCGAGATCCTCGCGATACTCCTGGATGGTGCCGAGCGCGCCTTCGGGCCACGCGTTGCCCGCATTGGCGTACTCCATGCAGGTCTGGCACGTGATGGTGAATCCGGGAGGCACGGGCAGCCCGATGTTGGCCATCTCGGCGAGGTTCGCGCCCTTGCCGCCGAGGATCGCCTTCATGCTGGTGTTGCCCTCAGTTACGTTGTTGCCCTGCGCGTCCTTGCCGAACGCATACACTCGCTTGACTTCTTCAGTCACCTTTTTCTCCTTAACCCGACGTACCGACTTTACCTACCTATACATTGGGAACCCTAGTCTCAGGCTGACCCTATCATATCAGCTGATGGAGGATGGGCTCGCTCATAGTAGCGCAAAATTTCCTGCGCCGTTTCCTCAACGGCACGATTTTCGGTGTGGATGACAATACAGCCCAGTTTGCGCATGAGCGCGCGGGCGTCCTCCAAGTCCCGGTACACGTATTCGGGATCGGCATAGCGCGAAGCGACGGCACTCGCGCGCCCCAAACGGCGCTGCCGAATGCCGATGAGCACCTCGGGCGTCGTCATCAATCCGAACAGCCGCGTGCGGTCGACCTGCTCGAGCTCCGCCGGAGGCTCGGTGGTGGGATCGAGGGGGATGTTCGCCACTTTGTAGCCCTGCTGCGACAGGTAGATGGACGTGGGCGTCTTCGACGAGCGCGACACGCCCAGAAGCACGATGTCGGCCTGGTGGAGCTCCTGCGGGTTGCGGCCGTCGTCGTGGGCGATGGTGAACTCGATGGCCTCGATGCGCCGGAAGTAGTACTGGTCGGCAACGTGCAGGCCGCCCGGCTTCGTGGACGGCTGCTTGCCCGTCATGTGCGCGATGGCGCCGATGGCGTCCGTCACGAGGTCGACCGCCACGATGTCATCGCGACCGCCGGCGTATTCGGCCAGTTGGCGCGAGAGGTCGCGGTCGACGAGCGTGTAGAACACGAGCATGCGCCCATCGCCGGTGTTGCGCTTGTGCACGGCGCTGTGCTCGTCGATGAACTCCTTGATCTCCTCGAACGTGCGCACCTTCGGCAGCACCTCGATGACGGGGTTCGTGACGCCGAACTGGGCGGCGGCCGCACGGGCCACCGCCTGGGCCGTCAGACCCACCGAGTCGCTGATCACGTGGATCGTGGGCAACTCGGTGGAGCTTCCGTAGGCGATGAATTCGTCCATGGGCTACTTCGCGCCCTTGGCCATCTTGCCGAAGTCGGCCACATGGGCGAACACGGCGACGAAACGGTTGAGCAGGCGCAGGCGGTTCTCGCGCAGGGCGAGGTCGTCGTCCATGATGAGCACGTCCTCGAAGAACGCGTCGATGGGCGCGCGCAGCGCCGCGAGGGCGGCGAGGGCGGCACCGAAATGATCGACAGCGAGAGCCTCCTTCACGCAAGCAGCAGCCTCGTCGGTGGCGGCCAGAAGCGCGCGCTCGGCGTCGGATAGCAGCGCTTCGTCTACCTCGACGCCCAGATCGGCGTCGCGCAGGTTGTTCGCACGGGCGTAGGCCGTGGCCAAATCGTCGAACGCTTCGGGAGCACCCAAACGCTCCGCCTCAAGCACATAAGTGCGGGCGATGATCTGCGCAGGCTCCTCCACGCCGGTTGCCAACACGGCGTCCATAGTGTCATGAGAGCAGCCGCCGTCGCGCAGCATGACCTTCGTGCGCGTCACGAAGAAGTCGGCCACCTCGGCGCGGATCGCATCGCGGTCGAAGTCGATTCCGGCATCCTGGTAGGTGCCGAGCGCCGCATCGATGGCGGCGGCCAACGACACGGGCAGGCCCGCTTCCAACATGGCCACGATGCCGATGGCGCTGCGGCGCAACGCGAACGGATCGGACGAGCCGGTGGGACCCTGGCCCACGGCGAACAGGCCGCAGACGGTGTCCAGCTTGTCGGCCATGGCCACGATCCGTCCCACGTCCGACGCGGGAGGCTCGTCGCCGGAGAAGCGCGGGCGATAATGGTCGGCGATGGCGCGGGCCACCTGGTCGCTCTCGCCGCAGGCGGCGGCGTAGTAGGAGCCCATGACGCCCTGCACGCTGGTGAACTCCACCACGGCGTTCGTCACGAGGTCGGCCTTCGCCAGGTACGCGGCGCGCTCGGCGTCGGCGGCGTCCGCCTCGCTCAGCTGCGCGTCGGCGGCCAGATGCTTCGCCAGGGCCACGATGCGGTCGGCCTTCTCCTTCATGGTGCCCAGCGTCTCCTGGAACACCACCTCGTCCAGGCGGTCGACGTACGTCTCCAGCGGATGCTTGAGATCCTCCTCGTAGAAGAACTTCGCGTCGGACAGGCGGGCGCGCACCACGCGCTCGTTGCCGCCCGTGATGGTGTCGGCGTGCGCCGGGTCGCCGTTCGACACGACGATGAAGTTGTTGGTCAGCTTGCCGTCCGCGTCGTACAGCGGGAAGTAACGCTGGTGCATGAGCATGGCGTCGACGATGATCTCCTCGGGGACGCGCAGAAACTCCTCGTCGAACGTGCCCACCAGCACCGTGGGCTGCTCGCAGAGGTTCACGACCTCCAAAAGCGTCTTCTCGGGAAGCTCGGCGCGGGCGCCCGTGCGCTGCTCGGCCTGCGCCACGCCCTCGCGGATGACCGCCTCGCGCGCCTGCTCGCTCGACACCACGTGCGCAGCCTCGACGACGCCCAGCAGATCGGCGGCCGTGGCCACCTCGTGCGGCCCGGGAGCTAGGAAGCGATGGCCGCGCGTGAGGTTGCCGGCCGTAAGGCCCGCGAACCGCACGGGGATCACGCGCTCGTCCAACAACGCCACGAGCCAGCGCACCGGCCGCGAGAAGTACTCGCTCGTGGTGCCCCAGCGGCACGACTTCGGCCACGAGATGCCCGTGATCACGCCTTCCAGCACGCCGGGCAGCAGCTCGGCCACGTCGCGGGCGGCGATGCTCTTCGTGGCGAACACATACTCCACGCCGTTCTCCTCGCGGCGTTCGAGCGCGTCCACGTCCACGCCCTTACCGCGCGCGAAGCCCGTGGCGGCCTTCGTCGGGTTGCCGTCGGCGTCGAAGGCGATCTTGGCGGACGGGCCGCGGAACACCTCTTCGAGCGCCTCGGTCTCGTCGGCCACATCGGCCACGATGGCGATGAGCCGGCGCGGCGTGGTGTAGACGGCCACGTCGCCGTGCGGGATGCGCACCGCGTCCAGGGCCTCGGGCACCAGCTTCTCCAGCTGGAGGGTCGCGCGGTGCAGGTCGAACGCCGGAATCTCCTCGGTGCCGATCTCGAACGCAAGCGTATGCAGGCTGCTCATCGTCCGGCCTCCTTCCCTGCTTCGTCGTCCTCGGCGGGCTTGATGCCCACCACGTGCTCCATGTACGAGGCGCACACCGCCTTGGCGATGGTGCGCACGCGCAGGATGTAGGCCATGCGCTCGGTGGCCGATATCACGCCGCGCGCGTCCAGCAGGTTGAACGCGTGGCAGCACTTCAGCACGCTGTCGTAGGCCGGCAGCGGCAGGCCCGCCTCCAGCGTGCGCAGGCACTCGGCCTCGCGGTCGTTGAACTCCTGGAACAGGAAATCGGTGTCGGCCACCTCGAAGTTGTAGCGCGAGTACTGGCGCTCGTTCTCCAGGTACACGTCGCCGTAGGTGAAGTTCACGCCGTCGGCGCCGCGGCTCCACACGATGTCGAACATGCTGTCCACGCCCTGGATGTACATCGTCAGGCGCTCCAGGCCGTAGGCGATCTCCACCGGCACGGGGTTGCACTCGAAGCCGCCCACCTGCTGGAAGTAGGTGAACTGCGTCACTTCCATGCCGTCGATCCACACTTCCCAGCCCAGCCCCCAGGCGCCCAGCGTGGGGCTTTCCCAGTCGTCCTCGACGAAGCGCACGTCGTGCGCGTCCACGTCGATGCCGATGGCGCGCAACGACCCCAGGTACAGCTCCTGGATGTTGTCGGGCGAGGGCTTCATGAGCACCTGGAACTGGAAGTAGTGCTGGGTGCGGTTCGGGTTCTCGCCGTAGCGGCCGTCCGTCGGACGGCGGCTGCCCTGCACGTAGCAGGTGCGCCACGTGTCGGGGCCAAGCGAGCGCAGCGTGGTGGCCGGGGCGTTGGTGCCGGCGCCCACCTCGTTGTCGTAGGGCTGCAAGACGACGCAGCCCTGGTCCCCCCAGTATCGCTGGAGGTTCATGATGACGTCCTGGAACGTCGGAGGGAGCTGCGCTGCAGCCCCCTGCTCCGCAGCGGCGGATGCATGTTCGGTTGACATGGTTCTCCTTGTCTCGATCAAACCCGTACCCCCTCGGCCGCGTGCGCTAGTCGAGTAGGCTGAAATCGTTGAGCGGCCAGTACACCAAAGCGCCCCTTCCCGTCACCGAGGAGACGGGTATGGCTCCGAAGAATCGAGAATCCTGCGAATTCGTGCGGTTGTCCCCCATCATCCACAGATAGCCCTCGGGCACCGTGTAGGGATAGGAGACGTCGCTGGCCAGCGTGTAGGAGGGCAAACCGCGGGTGTACGGTTCGGACAGCGCCACGCCGTCCACGTACACAAGGCCGTCCTCGTCGTTGATGTCCACGGTCTGCCCGCCCACGGCGATGCAGCGCTTGATGAGCACGCGCCCGGGGATCTCGGGGTCCTGGAACGTCACGATATCGCCCGGCTCGGGGTCGCGGAAGTAGTAGCTCACCTTCTCGGAGAACACCATGTCCCCCACCATGATGGTCTCCTCCATGGAGCCCGAGGGGATCTCGTAAGCCTGGAACACGTACGTGCGCAGCACCCACGACAGCCCGAATACGAAGGCCACCATGACCAGCAGGCTGAGGAAGGTTCTGAGTATGCCCGGGCTCTGGCGGTCGGCGTGCTGTCCGGAATCCATGTAGTCTGTCTATCCTTTCGAAGCGGGCGCTCGGCGCCCGAACAAGATCACGAGCGTATATGATAGCGCGTCGGCGCAATTCGTCCGGCGCGTTCGACAAAGTTTGCAGAAATTCCCGATCACCGGGCGAAACCCTCGCGACGCGAGAGGCGGGAGGCTATCCCAGCAAGCCCACGTCGCCCAAGGGCCAGAGCACCGCCACGCTGCGCGCCTCCGCCGACGCGACGGACACGGCGCCGAAGTAACGCGAATCTTGCGAGTTCGTTCGGTTGTCGCCCATCATCCACATCATGCCTTCGGGCACCGTGTAGGGGTAGGAGACGTCGCTGGCAAGCGTGTACGTGGGCAGGCCGTCGGTGTAGGGCTCGCGCAGCGCGACGCCGTCCACGTACACGAGGCCGTCCTCGTCGTTGATGTCCACGGTCTGCCCGCCCACGGCGATGCAGCGCTTGAGCAGCAGGCGGCCGGGGATATCGGGGTCTTCGAACATAACGATGTCGCCGGGCTCCGGGTCACGCAGGTAGTAGCTCACCTTCTCAGCAAGCACGCGGTCGCCGGTCATGATGGTCTTTTCCATCGAGCCGGTGGGAACAGCATAAGCGTGCCCCACGTACACGAACGTCAGCCACGACAGCAGCGCAACGAAGCCCGTCCAAGCGAGCAGGCCGAAGAAGCGGCGCAGGATGCCGGGCTTCTGGTACGCAGCGTGCTCTCCGGAATTCACAGGCCCAGATCCTTAAGATAGGCGCGATCGGCCGCGCTCAGATCGACGTCCTCGAGCAGATCGGGTCGCAGGCGCGCGGTGCGCTCGAGGCTCTGCTTGCGGCGCCAGTCGGCTACGGCCGCGTGGTTGCCCGACAGCAGCACCGGCGGCACGCCCATGCCGCGAAACGTCGCCGGACGCGTGTACTGGGGATATTCCAACAAGCCGTCGGCGAAGCTCTCGCCCAGGGCGCCCGTCTCGGCGCCCAGCACGCCGGGCAGCTTGCGCACGGCGGCGTCGATGACCACCATGGAGGCCAGCTCCCCGCTGGTCAGAACGTAGTCGCCCAGCGAGATCACGCGATCGGCCAGCGCGTAGGCGCGTTCGTCGATGCCTTCGTAGTGGCCGCACACGAACAGCAAGCGCTCCTCACGCGACAGCTCGCACGCCACGGCGTCCGTGAACGGCTCGCCGCACGGCGACAGGAACACCGTGGTCGGGCGCGGGCCCGCGCCCGCTATGTCGTCGTAGGCCTCGAAGATGGGCTCGCACTTCATCACCAGGCCGTCGCCGCCCCCGTACGGGTCGTCGTCGGTGGTGCGGTGGCGATCGTGGGTCCAGTCGCGCAGATCGTGCGCCTTGAACTCGAGGATACCCTTCTCCTGGGCGATGCGCATCATGGAGGAGCCCATGACGGAGGCGTACATGTCGGGGAACGTCGACAACGTTTCGATGATCACGGGCGGGTCCTTTCGGGTGCGGGGGCGAGGGCGCGGCCCGCTACAGGTCCAGCAGGCCGTCCGGCAAGTCGACGTCGATGCGGCGCGCGTCCTCGTCCAAACCGACGACCAGCGCGTCCACGAGCGGCACGAGCACGCGCCTGCCCCCGTCGGCGGGCGCGACGCTCAGCAGGAACTGCCCGGGATTCTCCACCACCGACTCCACGACGCCCACGAAGCCCGCGCGCGCGTCGCGCACTTCGAAGCCTTCCAAGCCGTCGGCCTCGGCGGCCAGCGCGCTTTCGGGCAGATCGGCGCGGCGCACGAGGCAGCTGCACCCCACCAGCAGCTCGGCGACGTCGATGGAGTCGACGCCTTCGAACGTCACGAGGAAGGCGTCTCTGCCCGCGTCCTGCACGGACAACACGCGCGCGCGGCGCGGCGCATCGTGCCGAGGCGGCACGAAGGCCACCTCCATGCCCTCTTCCAGCAAAAAAGGAAGACCCGGCGCGCAGCGCGCGACGAGCCCTCCTGTCAAGGTCTTCGTTTTAGATAGCTCGGCAACGTTCGCCCACGTACGCATTTAGTCGAGAAGCTCCACTTCGACATGGGTGTTCGTACGCGATGCAGCGGCACGCGCCAACGTGCGGATGGCCTTGATGACCCGCCCCTGGCGACCGATGACCTTGCCGGCATCTTCTTCGTTCACGCGAACTTCGACGAGAATAGAACCGTCCTCGGCATCGCTCGACGTGATCTCCAGATCGTCGGGAAACTCGACGAGCGGGCGCACGACGGACTCGACGAGACCGACGATGTCTTCCGTCTGCTCGGCCATGATGCTTACGCGTTCTCGCGAGCGCGCTTCAGCAGGCTGGCAACCGTATCGGTCGGCTGGGCGCCGTTCTTGATCCACTGGTCGACCTTCTCCAGGTCGAACTGCACCATGGCAGGCTCGGTGCAGGGGTTGTAGCGACCCACTTCCTCGATGAACTTGCCGTCGCGCGGGCAGCGGGAATCGGCAACGACGATGCGGTAGTACGGGCGCTTCTTGGCGCCGTGACGGGCCAGGCGAATTTTGACTGCCATGAAGATGAACTCCTTTTGCTTCTTACATTCGATTCGATGCGTGCAGCGCGTATGCGGTGCAGCGAAAACAGCAATTGCTTATGATACGGCGTAATCTGCTGTTTGACAAGCGATTACCAAGCAGAATTGTAACGCGCCGGACTTACGAGCGCATCCCCGACCTCCCGCATCCTCGAAAATCCCACGTTTGGCGGCAAAACGCCTCTTTTGCAGGAGAACCGGGCACTTCGCGCGCATCGTCGCCCAAAACGTACGGTTTAGGCTGTGATTCCGTCCGTTTCGGGCGACAACGCGGGCGGCGCGACGGCGATGCGAACGCCGCGACGGCGATGCGGGCGCTATGGCTACAAGGCGCGCTCGGACCGGGCGCGTGGCTAGCCTCAGCTGGGAAGCGCCGCGCCGAAGCAATCCTTGTAGTAGATGTGCATGTCCTCGAAATTGCCCAGTATGCTGCAGAAGCCGCCGGGTATGGTGCCCACGCGCGTGAATCCGAGGTCCTCGTACAGGTGGATGGCGGCCTCGTTCGAAGCCACCACGGCGTTGAACTGCAAGCCGCGGAAGCCCTTGCGGGCGGCCTGCGAGAGCGAGTCCTTCACGAGCTCGCGGCCCAGCCCCAAGCCGCGCGCGCTGGACGCCACGGCGTAGCTGGCGTTGGCCACGTGCACGCAGCGCCCCACGTTGTTCGGATGCAGGATGTACAGGCCGAACAGCTTGTCGTCGATCGCGGCCACTGTGGTCAGCGTCTGCTCGGCGAAGAACGCGCGTGCCGTCTCCATGGTGAGGGGCTCGACTTGCGGGAACGCCTCCCCCGCCTCCACTACTTCGTTCCATACCTTGATCATGCCCGCGAGATCCTCCTCGCGGTACGGCCGTATCTCCAACGCCATATGCGCCTCCTTTCGTTGCGTGTGCGCGAGAAGAACCCTTGCGGAACCTCGCGCCCGATCGATCCTACGAGGACGAACCGCTACTCGCCCAGCATGTCCTGGAGCTTCTTGAGGTCGGCCATGTTCATGCCGCCCATGCCGCCGGGCAGTCCCATGCGGCGCCTGCGGCCTTTCTTCCCCTTCTTCCCCTTCTTGCCGCCCTGCATCTCCTCCACGGCAGGCATCATCTTCTTCATCATCTTCTTCGTCTCGTTGAACTTCTTCATGAGCTGGTTCACGTCCGAGACGCTCACGCCTGCACCGGCCGCGATGCGCGCGCGGCGCGAGCCGTTCAACAGCTCGGGCTTCTCGCGCTCGGCCTTCGACATGGAGTTGATGATGACCTCCATGTGGTCGAACGCATTCTCGTCCACCTGGCCGGCGGCCATGGCCTTGTCGCCGCCCGGCAAGGCCGACAGCAGCTTCGACACGCCGCCCATCTTGCGGATCTGTCGGTTCATATCGATGAAGTCGTTGAGCGTGAGGTTCGCGCGCATCATGCGCTCGGCTTGCTCCTGCTCCACTTCCTCCTGCTGCACCTTGACGGCGCTCTCGATGAGGCTGACCACGTCGCCCATCCCCAGGATGCGCTTCGCCATGCGGTCGGGGTGGAACTCTTCGAGCGAGTCCGGCTTCTCGCCGGACGAGATGAACTTGATAGGCTTGCCGGTGACCTGCTTGATGGAAAGCGCGCCGCCGCCGCGGGCGTCGCCGTCCATCTTCGACATGATGACGCCGTCGAAGTCGACGCGCTGGGAGAACGCGCTGGCCACGTTCACCACGTCCTGGCCGGTCATGGCGTCCACCACCATGAGGATCTGGTCGGGCTTCACGGCGCGCTTGATGTTCTCGGCCTCGTCCATCATCTCGTCGTCCACGTGCAGACGGCCCGCCGTGTCCACGATGACCACGTCGCGCAGGTTGTCGATGGCGTCCTGGATGCCCTCCTGCGCGATCTTCACCGGATCCTGGCCGTCGCCGCGGTACACGCGCACGCCGATCTCGCCGCCGAGGGTTTCCAGCTGGTCGGCCGCGGCGGGGCGGTACACGTCGCAGGCCACGAGCAGGGGCGAATGGTTCTCCTGCTTCAGGCGGTAGGCCAGCTTCGCGGCAGCCGTCGTCTTGCCGGAGCCCTGCAGGCCTACCAGCATGATGACGTTGGGGATGCGGCTGCTCAGGACGAGCTTGCTGTCGGTGCGGCCCAACAGCTCGGTCAGCTCGTCGAGCACGATCTTGATGACGTTCTGCGCCGGCGTGAGCGAATCGAGCACCTCGGCGTCGAGGCAGCGCTCCTTCGTGCGGGCGACGAACGACTTCACCACCTTGAAGTTGACGTCCGCTTCCAGAAGCGCCATGCGGATCTCGCGCATGGCGTCGTTGATATCGTCCTCGGTCAGGCGACCCTTGCCGCGCAGACCGCTGAATATGCCCTGCAGGCGCGTCGATAGGTTCTCGAGCATGGTAGATGACTCCTCGTCGTATGCGTCGATTGAGCGTAATGCATGGAATTATACGCCAGCAAGACCCGCCGAGCCACAAACACACAAGCAATCCGAGCGCTCGTCAGAACCATCCGCCGCGGAGGCATCCGTTGCGGAATACTTTTTCAAACAGGAAACAATAAAGTATTCCGCATTCGGAATACTTTATTGCCATCGAGCAAACCAACGCGTTCGGACGGTTATAAGCTCTTCATCGGAATCACCCTGGAAATCGCAAGATCGAAAGGATGGAGCTCGTTTTCTTCTTCGTACTCAAACGTAACGCACGATCCGTTTTCGTATTCCATGCGTTCCAGATTTCCTCTTGCATCGTACCCAAAAGAAATGCTTCCGCAGAACGTATCACCATAGTACTCGTCGCAAAATGTCACCTGTCCACGACCGTCAGAGCAAACGCGCGCGAACCCTTCGACAGAACGCAGCGGAAGGAAAATGACGACAGGCTCTCATTTCTGCCCCACCGTTTTAACATACATGAGCTTTCCTGCGAATAATCAAGAATACTATCGACGCGGCAATACCTGCCGGTATCGCGAACATCGGCAAGCACATGATCAAACTCGAGAATATCATAGGGACAATATCAGCATCACTCGTATGCCCTTCGGCAGTCCAATAGCCAGCACAATAGACGATGCTTGAAACGACTGCGGTCGGACAGAAACAAGATATGAAAAGGTCTGAAAAGCTTCTGCTCGTCTTACAACATAAAGTCAAGGCAGTCGCAGCAATCACAAGGGTCAGCAAACCACTCCCTAACACGAAAGCCATAGCGACCTTCTCAGCTTCTTCTATGCTGTAGGACATGAAATACGCGGGCAAAAGCGCAGGAACGCCTATCATAAAGACTATGGACAACACTGCCAACAAGCATCCCGCAGCAAAGCTACCCGAACCTCGATCGACATCCCTTTCGAAAAAGTAAAAGATCTTCAAAGCCGTTCCTCTATTCATTTTTCAGATGCACTTTCACAAGAGCGTTGGATACGAAAAACTTATGCGGTAGCGCATTCTACGTCAATTGGCCAAACATCGTCTGTCCTGCACGCGACAGAATCGAAGCCATTGTTGAAGGATTTTCTACTTTTTGGTATTCATACTCAAAAGAGTAAGCTGAAGCATATGCATTAGCTATCGAAATGGATTTGAGATTTCCGTAGTCATCATAAGCGAAAGCGCGCTCCTCAATCACTCCAAGACCTTCTTGAGATACAGAAACAGCGACCAATCTACCAGACTCATCGTATTCGCATGACTTCGAGTAGCTATCATCTTCGTAGTTGCCGCTCACGCCGATAAGAAACCCGGTTTCGTCATAACACGACGATCTCGCATAGCTTTCCCCATTTTCCGTTTTCGATTCGCTTGATATTTCCGCCAAACCACCTTCTGGACTATACGAGTAGCGATCCACGCCAGAAGCACGAGTAACTTTATCGGAGCCAAAGCTCACTTCAGATTCCCACTCAGCACTTAATAGTCGCCCTTCGCCGTCCGGAGTGCATTGGAACCTCGTCGAAGTTACGACGGTACCTGCAGTTTCGTCTGACAACTTCTTCTCAACGATTCGTCCGACTGGAAAACCCCTCTCATCGAACTCCGACTCGACGACCACGATATCGGAGCCGCTGTCCTGGTTGCGATAAACCGCTCGGATAACATTTCCTCTATCGTCGAGTTCCATGGTTGCTATATTCTGAACCACGTTGACCGCACTACCATCATGAATTGTAGCGTGAGCATCGATGCTTTTTAACACGAACGCAGGTTGCAAATTAGCATCTTCTTGCTCTTCATCACCTGCATCATGGACTCCGTTGCCCGAACATCCGAACAAGCAAAGTACAGCGATCAAGCTAAAAGCAGTCGTTAGACCCCTCATCGTTTTCACTCCGCCCCTCCTTAACAAAGCGCAACTGCTTTCCACTAGTCGCTCTAATCGAATTAATCCGAGCCTTGTACACTTCCTTTGATGACTTGTTATAGCAAGTCATCAAAGGAAGTGTAGCACATACTCTGAAACCATGAAAAGCGACGGCCGTAGAATAATACTGGGCAAGACAATAAAGATGCTGCGCGAGGAGCAACACCTTTCCCAACGTCGTTTCGCTCTTATGGTGGGTACGAACCAAACTCACTTATGGCAAATCGAGTGCGGCCAGGTGAGCGTCGGGATCGATCTCTTGTGCAGGATTGCCGATGGACTCGATATCAAGGTCAAAGATCTCATAGATTTCTAAAAACCAGCTTTGCAGACAGCCGATTCAACCACGCCATAATCTTCAGGAACGCAAGATCAGGACAGTCCCAACAACGCTTCCAACCGCAAGCGGATGTAGCCGTTCAAAAGCTCCGTATACCGCTCGTCGAGCGGGAAGTCGGAGTGCGGAGCAAACTCGAAGCCGCGCAGCGTCGCGAGACGATCGCGCAGGTCGTCCGTCATCACGCGTTTCGCCTGATAATCCAGCAGCACGTTCGACGGGCTCTTGTACCACGCGGCTGATCGATCCAGGTCGGAAGCCGTCAAACCCGCGTCGATGTCGCGGATGAACAGCGACAGGTTGTTGTCGAAGATGGGCGCAGCGGAAACGAGCGAGCGCGTCCGGTTGTCGAACAGGAATCCGAAGTTCCCAAGATGACGATCGTCGTTGGCGATCAGCGCGTCGAAGACCGTCATTTCCGAGAAACGCTCGAACGCCTCCGTCCCCTGTTCGACGTAGACCGCCGCCACCTCGTCGAACGACAGCGTGCCGAACATGCTGGAGAACGTCGCGAAGCCGGTGTCGCGACTCGTGAACAAGGGGCTGGCGCTGCACAACTCGCCATGCCATCGCGCCAGATCGTAGGACGCATGGGAAAAGCCCAGGGCTTCGGCCAGCTGCGCCGCATAGTACTCGGCATGGGGCTCGAGCCCGTTCGAGTTGGGAGCGCCGGCCTTGTACAGATAGCGCTCGCCGTCGACGACGCGCCAGGCTTTCGGAAACTGGCCGCTCGTGGTCAGCTCGCCCGACAGTCCCTCCGGCACCCTCGACGTGTCGATCACGCCCGAGAACGCCGCCGTGGCGACGAGCTCGTCGAACGGATTCTCGTACAGGTTCTTCTCCGCGAACATCGCCTTCGACCCGTCGGGAACGACCCAATACGCATCGTTGAGCGAAAGGCCGTTGCACGCGTCGAGCATCTGCATCGCGTCGTCGAACCGTATGCCGTACTGGCGCACGATACGGGAGGCGAACGTCCGGTTCTTCGAAAGGGTGCGCGATTCGATCCACCGCTCGAACGAAGCCGCGTCGCCCGTCACGCGAAACGGCAGCAGCCCGCGCTCCGACTCGTCGCATTCCGCGCTCGCGCAACGCACGGCGCCGCTCGCGTCGCGCACCAAGGTGAACGACGCGAGGTCGTCGTCGTAGAGCTTCAGCAGGTATGTCCGCGTTTCCTCCATGCGCTCATTCTACCATCGCGCCGCGAAGCGCGTTCGGAACGCTTTTCCAACGTACGGCGCCGAAAGGCGTCTCGCGCTCGGATACGCCGCCCTTTAGAAATACCGATTGATCCCCGATTCGTCCTTCTCGCGGCGGATGGCGCCGCTGCCGACCAGGTGGTTGAGGATGACGACGCCCTCGGTGACGATGCACCAGCGCTGCACAAAGGATATCTCCTCCCAGGTGGGATACGGGACGTTCCACTTGATGGCGCGGATGACCTCCTCGCCGGCCAGCCCCGGCCGGTCGCGCACGATGCCGCACGTCTCCTCCAGGCGCTCCAGGTGGTGATCGCGCAGCCAGCCGATGCGCTCGTCGAAATCGTCGCGCGGCTCGCCGTGCGCGACGAACAGTTTCTCGCAGCGCAGCGCCCGCACCTTGTCCAGGCTGTCGAGGTAGGCCTGCAACCCGTCCGCTCCGTCGGGGAACAGCGCGATGCTGGGCGATATGACGAACAGCACGTGGTCGCCGCCGAACAGGATGCGCGATTCGGGCTCGTAGAGCGCCAAGTGCCCGGGCGTGTGTCCGGGCGTCTCCACCACGCGAAACCGGTAGCGCCCCACCTCGATGGCATCGCCGTCGCACGACGCCACGAGCTCCAGTCGCGAGGCGTCGAACAGGCGCGGCTCCACGGCGTAGCGCGCGTACCCCGACGCGTCGGACGGCGGCACGCCCTCGGCCGTGAACGCGCGCCGCGCCGCATCATAGGATGAAGCCGCGCGCGACGCGCGCACCGACTCGAAGTCCACGGGGCTCACGTACAGCTTCGCGCCGGGCAGCGCCAAGCGGTCGACCAGCCCCGCATGGTCGAGATGCAGGTGCGTGAGGAAGAAGCGCATCCGCGTGCGGTCGACATCGAGCTCGGTCAACGCAGCATCGAGGATAGCGAAGCCCTCGTCCGACGGCGCTCCGGTGTCGATGACGAGCGTCTCGTCGCCGTCCTTCACGATGTAACAGTTCGTGTCGTTCGTGGAGATGTTCTGAAACGGCACGCGCACCTCGAGCACGTCGGGGTCATGATGGACCTGGACGAACGCCATGCTACGCCCGCTCGTCGAACTCGCCTACGAGCGCGCGGGCGAAATCGTGCGCGTCGAAGTCGCGCAGGTCGTCCAATCCCTCGCCCACGCCGATCTTGAGCACGGGAAGCCCCAGTTCGTGGGACACGGCCAGCGCGATGCCGCCCTTGGCGGTGCCGTCGAGCTTCGTGACGATGACGCCGTCCAAATCGAGCGCGCGGTCGAACTCGCGCGCCTGAGAAAGGCCGTTCTGGCCGGTGGTGGCATCGGTGACCAGCACGGTGTACACAGGCAGCTGCGAACGCTTGCGCACCACGTTCACCACTTTCTCCAGCTCGCGCATGAGGTCGGCCGACGTGTGAAGGCGCCCCGCCGTGTCGATGAGCACGAGGTCGGCGCCGCGGCTCTCGGCGCGCTCGATGGTGTCGTAGCACACGCTGGCCGGATCGCTGCCGCGCTCGCGGGTGACCACCTCGACGTTCGCGCGCTCCGCCCACACCTCCAGCTGCTCGATGGCCGCCGCGCGGAACGTGTCGGCGCTGCCGAGGATGACCGTGCGGCCTGCATCGGTCGCCTCCTTCGCCAGCTTGCCCACCGTGGTGGTCTTGCCGGTACCGTTGATGCCCACGAACAGCACGAGCGCGGGCTGACCGCCCAGCACGTCCTCGCCGCCTTCCGTGAACGTGGAGGCGATCTGGTCGTTCAGCAGGTCGAGCACGGCGTAGGCGTCGGGCAGCGCCTTGCGCGTGGCCTGATCGCGCAGACCCTCCACGATCTCGGCGGCCGCGGCGCCCCCGACGTCGGCCAGGATGAGCGTCTCCTCGAGGCCGTCCCAGAACTCCTCGTCGAGATCGGGGCCGCGGTCGAGCAGGACGTTCATCTGCTCCTTGAACTTGTCGCGCGAGCGGGTAAGCCCCTCGCTGATCCTATCGAAAAATCCCATGTCGGGCTCCTTTCTTGGTCGCCTGAACAGTGTATCCCAAATAGGGCCGCGCGTCAGCGGCGCGGATCCTCCTCCTGCTCCCTGCGCATCTTGCGCAACGAGCGCGTATAGCCGACGAAGGGGAAGAACGAGAACACGAACCCGGCGGCGAACACCGCGCAGGCCGCGAGGCACGCCCACGACCCCGGCACGTTGCCTTGGGCGGAGAGCCGCGCCTGCAACGCGAAGAGCAGCGCCGCCGCCAGCGCGCAGACGAGCGCCGCCCAGCCCAAGCCCGCCCGGCTCGCGCCGATCGTCTCGGCCTGCGCGTCGTCGTCGGTGTACAGCGGGACGGCGCCGGCCTCGGCGCGCACGATCTGCCACGACGACCCCAGCGCCACGCTCTGCCAGCCGCCGATGCGGTACAGCTCCTGCGCCTCCGCCGAGAAGTCGCGCTGGAAGTCCACCGCGTAGTCGTAAGCATGGGGCTCGCCCGCCTCGAAGCGGTACAGGATCCCGCACGAGAACCCGCTCAGATGCCATCCCCGCGCGCTCATGTCCGCGAGCATCGCCATGTCGTGCTCCGGCATAATGGCCAACCCGCCGCACAACCGGTATCTAGCCATGGTTCTCCTCGCCCGCCTCTCCCAGCTGCGCCTCCGCGAAGGCGACCAGCCGCTTGCGCCGAACGAAATCGCGCTCGAGCACCGCGCGCCCCTCGTCGGTGGCCGCGTACAGGATGCGGCTCTCGTCCTCGGCGATCTCGACGATCCACCCCGCCGCCTTGAGCTTCTTGAGCGTCGTGTACATGGTGGCCGGCCCGATCTTCACCGCGCCGTCCGTGGACTCCTCGACGCCCTGCATGATCCGGTAGCCGTGCACCGGCTCGAGCGTAGCCAGCAGGATCAGGAAGATGCTGTCGGACAGCTCCCCCGTCTCGTACGGGCTCTTCTTCGCCATTTCGTTCCTCTCGTATATCCATGATGGATACTATGCTACAATGAGCCTGCTTGCAAGCGAACAATCTTCGATCTTCCCACTATACTCTATCTGGAAATGGAGCGTCCCATCATGGCTGAAGAGCGTTTGGAAGCGTCGGCTGCAAGCGAGCAGGCAGCAGGAAATTTCGCATCAGGAGAAAGCTCCCCTTGGGGCAAGGAGCGCGGCAACCGGGCGTTCCGGATCATCACGCTGATCGCCCTGCCCCTTCTGTGGATCGGGTTCTTCCACTCCCTTTTCACGGGCAACGAGGGCAACATGTCCAGCTATTCGCTCGTGATACTCATGTTCTCGCTGTTGAACGCGGACGTGCTGATCAAAGGCGAGAAGCTGTCTAACAAGGTGCTCGACGTGCTAGCGAAGACCAACTGCGTGCTGCTGTTCCTCTGGGCAGCCGCCACCATCGTCCACGTGCTAGTGAAGTAGCGATCCGCAACCGGAGGATGAGACACTTACCCCGCCCCTCCGTCTCATCCTCATCTCCTCCTCTCGCAGCCAGAAGCTCGAAACGTCACCGGTTCGGAACGCGTTCTACATGAAGGAAGGCCGGCGGGCGTGCCGCGCGCAGTTCCGCACGAGCCGAAACGCCCAGCGGGCGTTTCGTGCGAGCTCAGGACTGTTTGAGCACGGCATGCCCGCCGGCCTTCGCAACACGCAGGTCAAAAGCTATTCCGCGTGCCGCAGCGCGTTCTCGAGCTTCTGGCTGACTACCTTCGTCACGCCGTCCGCCTGCATGGACACGCCGAACAGCATATCGGCCATCTCCATGGTGCGCCGCTGGTGCGTGATCATGATGAGCTGCGTGGTGTCGCGAAGCGTGTCGAGGTACATCGTGAGACGGCGCAGGTTCGAGTCGTCGAGCGCGGCCTCCACCTCGTCGAGGATGTAGAACGGCGTCGTGCGGATGCGGTACACCGCGAACAGGAGCGCGAGCGCCGTGAGCGACTTCTCGCCGCCCGACATGAGCATCATCTTCGTGATGCGCTTGCCGCGAGGCTGCGCCGTCACCTCCACGCCCGTATTCTCCAAATCGTCGGGATCCACGAGCGTGAGCTCGGCCGAACCGCCCGGGAACAGCACGGCGAATATCTCGCTGAAGTTCTTGTTCACCGCGTCGAAGGTGCGTACGAAGTCGTCCTTCATGCGCGCGTCGATGACGCGGACGATCTTGGCGAGCGAGCGGCGCGCGCCGTCCAGGTCCGAAAGCTGCGCAGCCAGGTAGTCGTAGCGCGTCTTGAGCTGCTCGTACTCCTCGGCGGCGTCCGGGTTGATGGTGCCCATGTTCGCGATGCGGCGTCGCAGCTTGAACGCCGCGTCCTCGGTGGCGCCGCGATCCTCCAGCTCCGGCGTCTCGAGCGCGCGGTCGAGCGGAACCTTGCAGTCGTGGACGATGGCGTTCACCGCCGCGTCCACCTGCACCTCCAAGCGTCCCTTGTCCACGCGCGCGGCGGACAGGCGCGCGTTGGCGTCGTCGAAGGCGTCGTGGGCGGCTCGCGCTCGGGCGCGCGCCTCGTTCACGGCGTTGTGCAGGCCCGTCGAGGAATCCTGCGCAGCGGTGGCCGCCTCCTCGAGGTCGCGCGTCCAGCGACGGGCGCTGGCCACGAGCTCTTCGAACAGCGCGAGCAAGGGCTCGATGCGCCGCTGCGCCACCTGCTTCTTCACAAGGCTCTCGCGCGCCTCGGCGTCGCTCGATGCCACGGCCTCCAAATCGCGCGTGCGCGCGTCCACCACGCGGCTCGTGTACGTCTGCCGCTCGGAAAGCGTGGCGGCCTTGAGCTTGGCTTCGGACAGCGCGTCGCGCAGGCGCGCGGCCTCCTTGCGAAGCGGCACCACCGCCTCCTGCGCTTCCTCGTAGCGCGCGGCTGCCGACTCCAGCTCCTGCTTGAGAGCGGCCAGCTTCTGCCCGAGCGCCTCCACCGAGGGACGCGCTTGGGCCACGGTGCGCTCGGCCTCGCCGCGCTGGCGCTCGATGTCCTCGAACTCGCGGCGCACGGCCGCCAGCTTCTCTTCGGCGCGACGCGCCTCGGCGCGAGCCGAATCGGTCTTGCCGCGCAGCTCGGCCAGCTCCTGCGACAGGCGCAGGCTCTCGCCTTGCGCTGCGCGCAGAGCCTCCTCGGCTGCCGCCGCACGCTCCTCCGCGCTCGCCCGCTCGCTCTCCGCGGCGCGCAGCTGCGCGCGCAGCTCCTCCAGGCGGCGAGCGCGCGCGAGCACGCCTTCCTCGTCGTCAACCGCCGCGGCGCCCAAGGTCACCTTGCCGTTCGGCCACACGACGCATCCGCCGCGCGTCACGAAACGCACGCCTTCCGCCCCGCGCGCATGCGCGGCGAACGCCGCGTCGACGTCGTCGCATACCGCCACGTCTCCCAGCAGCGCTTCCACCGCCGCGGCGTCCTCGTCCGCGTACGCCAGCTCGTCGACGAGCGCGCGCCCGAGGCC
>NZ_WWRX01000019.1:0-32187 GCF_009875575.1 Eggerthella sp. BIOML-A4
TCGTCCCACTCGCCGCCCGCCGCGGCCCCGGCCAGCTCCGCGCCCGGGTAGCGCAGGCTCAGCGCCGCGAGCTCCCAGGCGGCGGCGCGGGCTTGCCAGACGCTCGCGTCCGCAACTTCATTTCCCATGACGTTCCCCTTTCCCGTTCTTGAAGAAACCGACCAGCCAGCGCCAATGCGCCACGACGTGCACGAGCAGCAGCGCGAGCAGCGCCTTCGCCGCGATCGCGTGCAGCGGATCCCAAAAGTAGTAGCCGTCCGCGTACAGCCCCAGCGACGGCAACACCGCGCCCGACACCATGATCCCCGACACCGTCACCGTCATGAACGCGGCGACGATGAGAAGGTCGAGCGCAAGGTTCCCCGTCCGCGCCCACGAAGGCCGCGCGAACGCAGACCTAACTGCCTCGACGGCCCAGTCGACATGCATCGCGGCATGCGCGAAGAACACGACCAGCACGCCGAGACCCAGCCATTCGTGGATGCCGATGCCCGTGAGAGCCGGGCTCGCCGCGACCAGGTAAACCAGCAAGCACGCCGCATCGACGGCGAGAAGCTTCCTATCCATACGGCATCACCCCACCTTCCGCACGATCAGCACAAGGCCCACGACCAAGGCCACGGGCGCAAGCACCCACAGGTTCAGGCTCGCGTCGGACGCCTGGTAATAGCGCGTGGCCAGCGTGTCCCACGCATGACACTCGGTCGAGGCGCACGACGCCTCCGGGCACGTCATCTCGTGGACGCCGTCGGGCTCGGGCACGTCGTCGAAGCCGTGGCACGACCCCGACGCGCACCCGACGGCCGGGCAGGGGGAATCGGCCTCGATCGGCCGCACCCCCGTCGCAGGCTCGGCCGCGGCACCCGCCGCGAGCACGCACGCGCCCGCAAGCAGGAAGGCGACAAACGTCACGAGCAGTTTCTTGAACATGGCTTCACCTCGTCAGACAAGGAAGGAGCGCGCGAAGCCGCGCTCCTTCCGAAGCGTCCCTGTCAGCGGTCCTGGTCGACCGGCTTGAGCGGCAGGTACTTGAGGCCCAGCAGCAGGAGCAGGGCGCCCAGGCCGACCACGCCCAGCACGATGCCGAACTCGATCGGCGTCGGCCAATACACCATGCCCTGGTAGGCGCCCGTCATGCCGGTAGCCCAGTCGGTCACCGTGTACTGCGTCATGGGACCGGCGTAGTCCAGGTTCGGGATCTGGAACCCGCCCACCAGCAGCTGCGCACGCTTGCAGAAGATGCCGACGATGGCCAGCAGGCTGGCGACCACGATGAGCGGGTTCGTGCGCAGCTTCGGCGTGAAGCACACCGCGGCGCACAGCGCGCATCCGACGATCTCGACCCAGAAGAACGGGGCGAGCGGGCCGGTTGCGAGCATGGCGACGATCTCGGAGCCCGAGCCGCCCGGGAAGCCGGCGGTCAGCAGGTCGCAGCCGAAGAAGTACAGGTCAACACACACGAACGCGCCCAGCATCTTGGCGAGCTTGACGACGTTGGCCTGATCGAGCTCGAGGTACCCGGCCTTGCGCAGCGCGATGACCACCACGAGCACCAGCGCCACGCCGCACACCAGCGCCGAGGACACGAACCAGGGCGCGAGCAGGGCGGTGTGCCAGAACTCGTGGGCCTGCTGCAGCCCGAAGATCCAAGCCGTCACCGAGTGCACGAGCACGGCGGTGACCAGCGCGATGACCGAGATCACGCGCAGGGCTTTCTCCGACACCTTGCCCGCCTCGGCGCGCAGCGTCGCCCACAGGTACACGACGGACAGGATGAGGTAGATCGAGATGACCGCGATGTCCCACATGAGCGGGCTGCCCAGGTTCGAGTACGCGAACAGCTCCCATAGGCGAAGCGGCTGGCCGAGGTCGATCACCACGAAGCCAACGGCCAGCACCGTGCAGCAGATGGACGTCCACACGGCGATCTTCGAGATGCCGCCGAAGCCCTTCATGCCGAAGGCGCGCGGCACCGAGCTGATGATCAGGCCGCCGGCCGACAGGCCCACGAGGAACATGAACATGGTGATGTAGAGGCCCCACGAGTCGAAGTTGCGCATACCCGTTTGGACGAGGCCGCCGGAGAGCTGCATGCCCCAGAGGGCCAGCCCCGCGACGGTGACGACCGCCGCCACGACGATGCCGATGTTGAGCCCCTTGCCCCCGAATCTGGCAGCAGGAGCCTTGGCGGCAGGCGCCGCCTGAGTGTTCTCAGACATTTCATTCTCCCTTTCTGCTTAAACGAGGTAGTAGACGGAGGGGTTCGTGCCGCGCTCGGGCAGAAGCTGCTTATGGGCGCGTTCGCGAAGAAGGCGCGACACCTCGGATTCGGGATCGTTGAAATCGCCGAAGAAGCGCACCCGTCCGGGACATACCTCCACGCAAGCCGGCTGCAAACCCTTCGCCAGCCGATGCCAGCACATCGTGCACTTCTCCACCACGTGCTTCTGATGCGTCGCCACGTCGGCATCGCCCATAGCATGGCCGATCGCATGCTTCGGCTCTTCCCAGTTGAACGAGCGAACGCCCGTGTACGGACACGCCGACATGCACATGCGGCAACCGATGCACTTATCGTAGTCCTGACGAACCGCACCGGTTTCAGGATCTTTGTACGTTGCTCCAACAGGGCACACCTTCACGCACGCAGGATTCTCGCAATGCTGGCACGCAACAGCGATATTCTCCATCGTCAAATTCGGGTATGCTCCCGCCGGAGTGTCGGGATTGTCCCCGCCATCCGTCAAGATGCGGTTCCACCAAACACCGTCAGGCAAGTTGTTCTCCACTTTGCACGCCACCGCACACGAAGCGCAGGCAACGCACCCTTTCATATCTATGACCATACCCAGCCGCTCGGCCATTATCGAGCACCCCCTTCATTCCACACGCGAATCTCGCAAAGCACGTCCATGAAGTTGTTGTTCACCGCGAACACATCGAACTCCGTGGAGCTCAGCTCCGACCAACCGCCCGCCTTATGCTGCGACAGCTGCCATCCCTTGGGATACACCAACATGCCAGGTCGAATAGCTTGCGAATACACCGCCTTGGCAACAGCGAAGCCACGATCGTTGTAGCACTCGACGTAATCTCCGTCAGAAATGCCGCGCGCCTCGGCATCGGCGGGATTGATCTTCACGTACGGCTCGGGATCAAGCTCGCGCAACAGCGGCGTGCTGAACCATTGGGAGTGAACGCGGTATCGGGGACGCTCGCTCATGAGAACAAGCGGGTACTTTTTGTACAACTCGTTTTCCGGCCACGCCTCGAGCGGCGGGAACCAGCGAGCCATGCGCTCGCGATCGATCTCTTCAGGAGTAGGCGTCTTGGTAGTGGCCGCGCGAGGCATCGGCATCTCGCGATAGAACTCGAAGCGACCCGATGCCGTGCCGAATTTCCCATCCGCATACGCGATATGGGGATCCGTCTCCGCATCTCCGGGAATGAAGCGTATCTGCTTTTTTTCACGCAGGTTGCCCATGTCCATACCCAGGGCCTTGCCCATATCGGTGTCGTACATTTCTTCGAGGATTCCACCGTTGTCAAGCTTGAAATAATCGCCGAGCCCCAGCTTCTGCGCAAGCTCCGTCACGATTTGCGGATCGGGCTTGCTCTCGTAAAGCGGATCGATAGCCTTCTCGCTGTAGTGCAGCGAGGAGCACTGACCCGCATTCGCAACCTCCTCCAGTTCGAACCACTGGGCGATGGGAAGCACCATGTCGGCGTAGCGTGCGGAATCGGTCATGACCGAATCCGCCACCACGACGTATTCCATAGCCGGAATAATGACATCGGTCCACGCATGCGTGTCGGTGTGGGTGTTCAGCGGATTGGCCGAATACATCCACAGCATTTTGATCTGCGCGGGCTTGCCGCCGAACTTGCCGGTTTCCACCACGTTCTTCAGGTCGACGCTGGGAATGGCAAAACCCGTGCTGGGACCGTTGGGGGCAGCATACGCGGGATTGACCCCCATATGGACGCCCCAGAACGCACCGTAAGAAGCTCCCGGCTTGCCCAAATTGCCCAACAGGGCGCAAAGGGTAAGACCCGCCATCGTGGTATGGCCGCCGTTGTTGTACGCCTGGGGACCATAGCCTTCATAGTGGTACACCGGGGTGTCCATGCAGATTTCGGCCAGCTCGTAAATGTCATCGACCGATACTTCGGTAAGCTCCGAAACCTTCTCGGGCGAATGATCGAGGATCTCCTCTTTCAGCAGCGCATACGCCGTGCGACACTTCACACCGTCGAGCTCGTACGATCCTTCGATGTCGGGCGCAGACGTTTCGTCGACAGAAACGAGTTCGCCGTTCGAGAGAACCATGTACGGATCGTCCATGACCTCCTTGCCCGTGGTAGGATTCATCACGCCGGTGGGAACCGGGGCGATGCCGGTGTCGCTTCTGCGCACGAACATGCCCGTATCGCTGCGCACCAAGAACGGTGCGACGGTATGCTGTTGCAAATACGCCACATCCTGCGCGTCCTTTTCCAAAACCACGTTCATGAGAGCGTACTTCAGCAGCGTGTCGCTACCGGGGCGAATGGGAATCCACCTGTCGGCTTTTGAGGCGATCTGCGTGTACACCGGATCGATAACCACCAGCTTGGTGCCGCCCTGCATGGCCTCCTTGACCAGGTGCCAGTTCTGAACCTGCGCGTCGGTAATATTGGCGCCCCACACCACTATGGTCTTCGCGTTCTTGGCATCGGTCGGCTCATTGCCTTCCCACATCTGCAGACCCATCAAAGGGCTGATGTACAAGCCGGCAACCGCCTGCATGCCGTAATAACTGCCCATATCGAGGCAAGCGCCGATGCTGCTAGCATTCATAAGAGAGGAAAGTCGGCCGTACGCGCTCGTGATCGCGCACGACTGATTGCCTGAAGCGGTAAGGAACGCCACGGCGCTCTCGCCAAATTCGGTCTGGATAGACTTGATCTTCCCGGCGATCTCGTCAAGTGCTTCGTCCCAACTCACACGTTCCCACTCGCCTGCACCGCGTTCGGTTCCCTCCACGCGTCGCATTGGATACTGCAAGCGCGCCGGATCGTAGATTCTATGCACATGCGAAAGTCCTCGCTGGCAAATGCGATCGTAGCATTTCTCGTTGTACGGAGCACGCGAGGTTTTGACCACTTTTCCGTCTCTCACATGCACGTTCAAGTGGCAGAACGCGAAACAGTTGGGACGGCATACTCCGCGGAAGATCCGTTCCTGCTCGCTCTCTTTTTGACCTGATTCGTAATCGGCCGCCAACGCCTGCAGCGTCGGCGTCGCGACGCCCATCACGGCAGCCGCGCCTGCGACGGCGCCGGTTGCTTTCAGGAAGCTTCTGCGCGTGAGCCCGCTGTGGAGCTGGTTGCTCCTGACATCTTTCCTCCTCAAAGATCGTGTCAGGATATCCCCTTTGCGGATGGTGTCGGGAAAACGGCTCGACGAGCAGACGTCTTTCGCGCAACGCCTTCGAACCCCTCGTCCCCAAGCGCACTCTTATCGGATATCCCCCTGTTGCTCCTGATAAGAATTGGCCAAATCCTTGTGACTGTCACATTATCACAATGCATTGCGACAATCAATCTAATAAACATGCCTACTTCGAGGATAAATGATGCTGGAAACGGTAGGATATTTATCGGTTCATCAAGCGATACGGTACAGATGTTTCACGTGAAACATCTGTACCTGGACGAAACCGGCATTGTGACACTTTGCGGATCGACAATGCAGAGAGGGACGGCGGGACGAATCGGCTGACGTCGTACAGGGTGCTTCGCGGACGCCCTCACCCCCCTCTCTCTTGGCGCGACAGAGACGCGCCGATGCGCGCGCCGAACACCGCACCGGTCGCATATCGCGAGCATCGCGAATCGCCGCGACACAAGTTTCTTCGTCCACAAGCAAAGGCTCGCGCCCAAGAGGGTACAGCGCCCGCCCAGCGCGGGTCGCCTACGCCCGCGTCAGGCTTTTCTGGGCCAGCCGGGCTTGGACCAGGGCCAGGATGTCGTCATCGGCCATGCCGGCGTTGGCGCAGGTGCGGATCAGGTCGTCCGCCAACAGCTCGACGGGGTTGTCGGCGGCGAGGGCGGCGCCCACGGCGTGGCGCTCGGCCACGAACGTGCCCCTCCCCTTGCGCGTGGAGATGTACCCCTCTCGCTCCAAATCCATGTAGGCGCGGTTCACGGTGTTGTAGCTGATATCGAGGTCGACGACCAGCGAGCGCACCGTGGGAAGCTGGTCGCCCGCTTTGTACTCGCCTGAGCCGATGAGGTACGCGATGCGGTTCTTCACCTGGATCCACACCGGCAGGCCGCTGTTGTAGTCGAGTTCGAATGAGGCGAGCGGGTTCATGGAAGCCTATCTCTCAGTAGTTCGGTCGCCGTTCATCATAGCACTATCCGTGAAGCCGTCGCTCATCGCGGTGGGCACGGTGACCACGGTGCCCTTGGATTTCTTCACCGTGTCGTACTGCATGAGCATAGTGCGCAGCTTGAGCGCCGCCTCCGGGTCGCCGTAGACGCGCGCGGCCTCGGCCAGCATCTCGGCCAGCTCGGCTTCCACGCCGACCACGGTCATGCGCGCGTTCTTCTCGCGGTCGGCCTGCGCTTCCAAGCTCATGACCTCCTGCAGCTCGTCGGGGATCACGATGTCGCGCACCTTCACCGAGATAATGTCCACGCCCCAGCCGGCGGCCTCCTTCTCGATGTCGTCCTTGATCTCGGCGTCCAGCTGGTCGCGGCGCAGCGCCACCTCGGCCACCGTGGAGCGGCCCACCGCCTCGCGCAGCGCCGTCTGGGCGAGGAACGACACGGCCGCGTAGTAGTCCTCCACCTCGGTGCACGCCTTCTCGGCGTCCCACACCACCCAGAACAGCACGGCGTCCACCGTGACGGGCACGAGGTCGGCCGTGAGCGTCTTCTCGGCATAGAAGGGCGTGGCGATGGTGCGCTGGTCCACGCGGATGGTGCCATGCTCGATGACGGGGATGGTGAAGTACAAACCCGGCCCCACGACGCGGTTCAGCTTGCCGAACCGCAGCACCACCACTTTCTCCCAGCTCAACGCGATGTGCGTGGACGACAGCACCAGCAGCGCCGCCAGCAGCATGGCAACGATCGCCTCGATTCCCACGCCTCCCGTCGCCGCGAACGCGATGCCCAGCACCGCGGCGCAGGTGGCGATGAACGTCGCGATGTTGAAGATGACCGCGCCGTTGCGCGACGATTTGCGCGGCACGTAGGACGTGGCCGCCCTGATCTCGGCATCCTTGTCGCGCACGTCGTAGGGGGCGTCCTTCACGAACCGCTCGCCTGCCCGTCGTCTCGCCATCGCACTCGCTCCTTATCCCGTAAGCCCGAACGTCGAAAGCCCGTACAGCGCTTCCGGCATCTGCGTCACATCGTATGCGCCAGCGCCGACGATGCACCAGCGCAGCGCGAACCCTCCCGCTAGCAGCAGCGCCGCTATCCACAGAAGCTGCGTGCGGCTGTTCCCATGCGTGAGGAAGCGCTCCAGCACCAGCGGCACGGCCAGCCCGCACACCGCGAGCACGCCCCAGAACACGGGCGCCAGCTCGCCGAACGCGAGCGCCCGAGCAGCCGCGGCCGTCTCCTCGCCCGCGAACGCGAGCAGCACGAACGCAGACAGGCAGCCAGCCTCGACGACCACGATACCGCCGTCAATCCGCGCGAGCCACACGAGCGGCCCGCGGTACGGG
Source organism: Eggerthella sp. BIOML-A4 (assembly GCF_009875575.1). NCBI lineage: Bacteria > Bacillati > Actinomycetota > Coriobacteriia > Eggerthellales > Eggerthellaceae > Eggerthella > Eggerthella sp. BIOML-A4. The sequence continues at coordinate 7,725 of NZ_WWRX01000019.1, forward strand.
TGCCGCGTCTCCACGAACGAGGCGGCCAGGAACGCCGTCGCGATGCCGCACGACGCCGACGACAGCACGAACAGCACCGGCACGAGCGGCGTGCGCCACAGCAGCACCGACGCGAGGCTTTGCAGCAGCACGCCGGTGTACGTCGCGGTCACCGCCGCCGACAGCGCGCCCGCCGCCGCAAGCGCCAGCACCGCCGCACGCGGCAGGCGCACGGTGTCCAGCAGCGCGCCCAGCGAGAACGCCGCCGCGCAGGCCAATGCCGCGACCAGCGCGAACGATCCCGCCGCCATAGCCGACGGCGTCGGCGAGGAGAGCAGGCCGAGCAAGCGGTCAGGGCGCCCCAAGTCGGCCAGCAGGCACAGCATGCCCGTCGCCAGCGTCACCGCGCACACAGGCCACGCCCGCGCGAAGAACTCCTCCGGCATGGCCAGCGCGCGCCACCGCAGCACGCGGGCGCACTCGAGCACGCACAGGACGGCGAGGGCGCCCGCTCCCGTTCCTCCCAGGAAAAGATAGCTTGTCGTGAGCACGTTGAACACGCGCCGCCCCGCCCCTCGTCCTCGCCCGCAACTCCCCATTGTCGCAATGCAGCAATTCATTGGTATTATAGCACCGCTCGCACAAAACGGACGACAAAGGGGCGAGGGTTTGGCATGCTTCGACACACCAAGTCGAAGCATGCCGTCGTCGTCCTGAGCGCAGCGCCGAAAGTGCGGAGTCGAAGGATCCCGCGCAGCGTCAGCTGGAAGTCTCACGGCTATCGCCGCACGGGATCCTTCGACTCGCTTCGCTCGCTCAGGATGATAGCCTGGGGGTCTTCGCTCGCTCAGGATGGCGAGGGAGGAGCTTCCTAGTCGTCGGCGTCGATGCGGAACTCGCCGCTGGCCAGGCGCGCGTTGACGCTGGCGCTTCCGTCGCCGCTCGTGTACACGTTGCCGTTCTGCGAAAGCGAGAAGGAGCTGCTGAACCGACCAGACGCTTTCTCGATGCGAGCGGTGAAGCCGCTGCTCTCGGGAACGGCCACGCTCACCGAGCCGCTGGCAATATCCGCGTCGATTGCTTTCGGACACGCCTCCCGGCACACGATGCGCGTCTGGCCCGACGCGGTGCGCACGTCCACGCGGTCGGCGAAGCGGCCCTCGACGTCGAGCTGCCCGCTGGCCACGTCGACGCGCAGCTCGTCGGCTTGCAGGTTCTGCCCGTCCACGTCGCCCGAGGCCAGCTTGAGCTTGAGCGTTTCGCAGCCCAGGCCGTTCACGTCGTAGTCGCCCGACGCGCCGTCGATCTCGACGGCGCCCAGGTTCTGGGCGCAGCTTTTCGGGATGCGCACCTGCAGGTCCTTGCGGCCCAGCGCGAAGCACGAGAACCAGGTGCCGTAGTCGATGGACAGCGTGTCGCCGTTCACGGACCAGCGCATCTGCTGCGCCTTCGTCATGCCGCGCGGCGCCGTCTCGACAAGCTCGATGGCATCGCCCTCATCCACGACGTCGATGTTCACCGCGCCGGAGGCCCACTTGACGCTGAGGTTCTTGACGCTGGCCGCGTCCACGTTCGCCGATCCCATTTCCGTTCCTCCCATCATTTTGAAGCGCATGGCCGAGCATCCGCCGAATCCGATGGATCCCAGGATGAGCAAGCCGAGCGCGATGATAAGCGTGATTTTGACGTACGACGCCGTCGTGAGTTTCGTCATGATGCGGCCCTTCCGCTAGCGTCGGTTCGCCCGATAGTTCGGGTCGTTTTCGATGATGTGGGCGATCCAATAGTACAGCGGGATGGTCAGGAAGACGAACCAGCCGGGATGCCACCACCCGAAGAGGAAGCCGCCCCCGAGGAACACGAGCACGCAAAGCACGGGGTACGGGAACGTCGACCAGGGACCGCGCGGGCGGCGCGACTGGGCGTCGTAGGGCTCGGGGGCTTGCGGAGCGTAGGGCGCTTGCGGCTGCGCGGGTTGCGCAGGCTGCTGGGGCATGGGGGCCGCGCCGTAGTAGGGCTGCTGCACGGGCTGGGGCTGCGGTTGGGGCTGCGCCGGCGGGGCCTGGTGCGCCTGTTCGGCCGTCGCGCGAGCCTGCGCCGCGGCCACGGCCGCCTGCGCCGCGCGGACGGCGGCCTCATTGGCGCGCACGGCGGCCTCCTGCGCCTGCGCCTCGGCGGTGGCGTCCTTGTCCTTTTCCTCGAACGCCACGTCGTCCACCACGTCCTCGTCGATGCGCAGCAGGTCGTCGAGGGACACGCCGTACAGCTTCGCGAGCGCGATGAGATTCCCCGTATCGGGCGACGACTCGGCGCGCTCCCACTTCGACACCGCCTGCCGCGACAGGCCGAGCCGTTCGGCCAGCTCCTCCTGGCTGTATCCTTGCTCGCGTCGCATGGCTGCTAAGCGCTGGGCAATCTCGACGTTCATGAACGATCCCTTCTTCGACGTTGGGGACATGGCGTCCGCTCCTTCTCGATTACCAGCCTACGGTTGCCCGGCACGTTGCACCAGCATGTCTGGTTATCATTTTACGCAACCGCCGGTTGCATACGTCTGCAAAGTGGGATTTCATGACATCGGTCATGCCGACTTTTATGCGGTCGTCCTTCGATGCGTTTGGCTGCGGCGAAGCGGCGGACAAATCCCCCGATACCGGCGTTCCAAAAAGGCTGCGCGTTCGGACCTCGCGCATCGCCGTCTGCGCAACGCGCCGGCCCTCCCCGCGCGCTTCGACAAGCAACGGCTACCGGCCGGCGCCGATGCGTCCCGCATGTCCTATACTGGAACGATAGAGTCGAAGGAGGCGTCCATGGAAACCGGAAAGACCGATCGCCGCGTGCAGTACACGAAGCGCGCCCTCACGAGCGCCCTCATCGACCTCATGCGCGAGAACCACATCTCGAAGATATCCGTGAAGGCGCTGTGCGCCGCCGCCGACGTGAACCGCAGTACGTTCTACGCCCATTACCGCAACCAGTACGACCTGCTGGCGTACATCGAAGCCGAGGCGCTCGAAGATCTCAAGGCGCGCCTCCTGGCCGACGGCGAGCCGCGCACGCGCAACGTGGAGAAGATCCTGGAATACGCCAAGGAGAACGCCGACGTGTTCCTCATGCTGCTGGACGAAAGCGAGGGCGGCTTCCAGCGGCAGATCATGGAGCTGGCGCATCTGGTGGACCTGCAAATGTCCGACCAGGATGCGGCGGTGGACGCCGACGATCTGGAGTACATGTACCTGTTCGCCGTATCGGGCGCGTTGGGCATGCTGTCGCACTGGCTGAAGAAGGGCACGCCGCAATCCCCCGCCGAGATGTCCGAGCTGCTGATGAGCATGATCCAGCACGGCGTGGAGGAGCGCGCCTGAAGCGAGCGAGCATCGGGCAACGGCGCCGCGCGCCCACTGCGAAGTTGCGAGTCGTTTCGCCGACGCGCCCGCCTCGTTTCCGAGTTTCGCCCGAAGCACCCTCGCCAACCGGAGCGTCATCGTTCGCGAGACCGGATTGCACACGGATTTTCGGCCGCGGTTTCGCATTCTGGCAGAGAATCACGGTTTAGGCGCAAAATCAATGTCTCCCCTCCAACCAAAAGCCTAGATATCCAAAGAAGCACCAGGTCAGGTTTTTCGGCAGCCAACACAGATGCAGGAATCGCGATGCAGCTGCGCCCAAACCGTGATTCTCTGCCAGATTATGTTACGATGACCTGATGGATATACTTATCGGATACGAATCGGCGCTCGACCACTGGAGAACGGTGGGGCCGAATTACTTGCGCGGCTACGATGCGCGGCAAGCGGCGACAAGACGTGCGCGACGTGCGCTCGCTTCAAGCGAGCGACCGACCCTTTCCGAGGGAAATCGGCGTCCTGCCGGATGCACCCTGCCCCTGTGCACGCTGGTGGGCAGCGTCGACGTCCGGACGAGAACGCCTGCCGTGCTCAGCAGCTTTTGCTCCGTCCTCCCCGAGAGGTCGTTCGTCGACGCGGGCGAGGGCTTTTTGATGAGCACGCCGGAGTTCTGCTTCTTGCAGATGGCGAACCGGCTGTCGCTCGCACGGCTCATAATGCTGGGATACGAGTTGTGCGGAACGTACGTCCTGGTAGACAAGGGGCCGGCACCGCGTCGCGACGCGCCGCTGACGACGGTCGCCAAGCTGCGGACGTTCGTCGAAGGCGCCTCGAACGCTCGCGGGAGGAAGAAGGCGCTGCGGGCTTTGCACTACGTGTTGGACCGATCGGCCTCGCCGATGGAGTCTGCGCTGGCCATGCTGCTGTGCCTGCCGTACGGCCTGGGCGGGTACGGATTACCCGAACCGCGACTTAACTACCGCGTCGACGTGCCGCCCAGCTTCCGCGCCATGGCCGACCGGAAGCACTGCGTATGCGACCTGTGCTGGCCCGAATCGAAGCTGGCCGCGGAGTACGACAGCGAGCTGCACCATGTCGACCCCGAACGGCGGGAAAGCGATGCGCGACGGCGCAGCACCCTTATCACGCTCGGCTTCACCGTGGTCACCGTGTCGAAGGGGCAGGTCATGGACAGCGGGGCGTTCAACCGGCTGGCGCATCAGCTGGCGAAGCGCCTGGGAAAACGCCTGCGCTACGTCGACCCGGGCTACACGCGCGCGCACCTCGAGCTGCGCGCCGAGTTGTTCGAGGCGATCGGGATACGCGAGAGGTGACGAACGGGGGCGCCGACACCCCCGTTCGCGCTACCCCTGGAACAGGGCGAGGAAGCGGTCCCAGATGGTTTGCTCTTGCTCGGGCTCTTCCGGCTCGGGCGCTTCAGGCTGCTCGATGGCGGCCGTGGTCATGACGAACTGCACGGCTTCCACGTTGGCGTTCTGCGGCGACACGAACGACACCGGGTCGAACTTCGGGAAGTCGAACTCGGCAGTCATGTCGGCGATCTGCCGCTTCATGGTTTCGGGCAGCGTGATGGTGGACGCGTTGAGCTGGTTCATGCCGCTGCTGAGCTCGCCCGCCCCGCCGGCCAGCTGGCCCGCGCCGCCGGCAAGCTGGTTCGCGCCGGACTCGAGCTGACCGTAGTTCTCGGCAAGCGCCGACAGGCCCGACGCGTACTGTGCGAGACCTTCGTGGAACCGACCGTACTCGCCAGACAGCTGCGCGATGCCGTCGACGAGCTGGGAGAGCTGGTCGAGCTGGCCGCCGCCCACGGCCGTTTCGAGCGCGGACGCCATGGAGCGGAGAGCGGCTTCTTGCTGGGCGAGGGCACCGCCGCTTTGCGCATCGGCCGCCAACGCGCCCAACAGCTGGTCGGCGCCGGAGAAGGCGTCCTTCGTCGCGGCGTACGTGCCCTTGACGGTTTGGGCAGCCTGGTAGTTCGCGAGGAGCTGATTCACCGTGACGAGGTCGTCGGGGTTCTGCGACGTGCTTGCAAGGGCCATCAAGCTTCCGATCTGCTCTTCTGTCAACGTGCCGGCGGGAATGCCTTCGATGGCGCCCTCGAGCGCCGGGAGCGCCTGCGCGTAGCCCTGCTGGACGCGAACGACCTGTTGACGCAGCTCCGCAAGCCCGTCCGCGAGCGCGTTCAGCCCGCCCGGCAGCTGCCTCAGCTGGTCGAGCTGCGACAAATCAGCACCCTGCAAACCGCTCGCGACAGCCGACAGCGCAGCGTTGATCTGGCTCGACGCGCTCACCAACTGGCCGGACGAGCCGTTGAGCCTGTTCAACCCCTGACCGAACGCCGCAGCGCCCGACGACAGATCCTGTGCGCCGCCGGTCAGCTCGTCTACGCCCGAGGCGAGCGACGACGTGCCCTCCGCCAGCGCGCCGACCGCGTCCGATAGGTTCGTCATGCCGCTGACCATGCTTGAGGTGTCGGGCATCTCGACGACCGACGAGTACGGCAGCGCGGCGATCTGCGCGCCCGGCATCTTGAAGTTCCGCACCTTGGCCGTGAGCGTGAAATCGGCATCCTGACCGGGCAGGACGGTGAAGGCAGCTGTAGCGTCTTCGCCGGATTGCGCGATGGTGGCTCCCTCGCCCTCCACGTCGGAGGCGACGTCGCCCGGCAGCGTGAACGTGATCTGCAGCATGAAGCTATCGTAGAACGCGGGGTCGACGGCCTCGTTGCGCGCGGTGGTCACGTGGACGGCCAAGTTGCCCGAAGCGCCGGCCAGCTGGTCGGCCTCCATCTTCTTGCCGTCCAGTTCGTAGGACAGCGACACGTTCCACGGCAATGCGGCGTTTGCAGCGTCTCCCTGGTAGTACAGCGTGCCCGTTTCGGCTTCGAACGTGGTGGCGTCGCCGAGGCGCGTCAGCTCGGTCTCGTTCGTGAGGTTCTGCACGGTCGTGTAGTCGCCGTGGTCGACGACGGTGCCCGGCGCCTCCACATCGAAGCGGTTGACCACGTACACCGCTTTCGGCGCGCCGCTCGCCGCCAAAGTCGCGTACACCACTTCGGACTTCTCGTACGTCGCCGCGGACGAGGCGGAAGCGGCAGATGCAGAGGAAGAGCTCGCCGCATCGCCCTCGGCCAGCGCGAGCGCGCTCGGCACGCAGGCGACGGACAGCGTCACGGTGAGCAGCGCGACGACGCAGGTGCGCAGACAAGGATGCTTTTTCATGATTCGTCTCCTTTGGACGCGGGGAGCGGAGCGGGTTCGGCGCCCTCGGGCACCGCGGACGATGCGACGTCGGAAGCCCCGGCCGTTGCGGGCACCGCAGGCTCGGCAGCCGCGACAGGCGCGAAGTTCGCATGCCAGGTGGTGCGCCGGATAACGCGATCAAGCAGCACGAGCAGCGCCGGCAGGAAGCACGTGACCAGCGTCAGCGACAGCAGCGCTCCACGGGCGAGCAGGAAGCCCAAGCTGGACACCGCCGACATGCTGGACGAGAAACCCAGCGCGAAACCAGCGGTGGCCAGGATGCCAGCCGACACGAGCAGCGACGGGAACGTTTCGCCCAGCGCAAGGTGCGCGGCCTTGCGCGCCGGGACGCGTCGACGGTGACGCAGGTAATGCGTGGTCAGCAGAATGCCGTAGTCGATGGTGGCGCCCAGCTGCACCGTGTTGATGACGAGGTAGCCGATGAAGTTCACCGACTCGCCCATGAAGTACGGGATAGACAGGTTGATCCAGATGCCCGACTCGATGGTGAGCAGCAGCACGAGCGGCAGCGTGAGCGAGCGGAACGTCACCAGCAACACGATGAGGATGGCGATGATGGCTACGGCGCTGACCACCACGTTGTCCACCGCCACGATGTTCTTCATGTCGTAGAGATTCGCGGACTGGCCGGCGGTGTAGTACGTGTCGTAGTGGCGCGCAGCCGCCTGCTGTACGGCTTCCACCGTGGAGAACGCCTCGTCGCTTTCCACATCGGTGCTGGTGTAGGCGATGATGCGCGCGTAGTTCGGCGAATAGAACTGGTCGATCACGTTTTGGTCGAGGAAGCCCTGCGGAATGGCGGCGCCCACGGTGGACGCGTACGAGATGACGCCCGTTACATGATCGACCTCGGCCAGGTCGCGCGAAAGCGCAGCCTCGGCGGCCACGTCACCGCGCGGCACCAGCACCACCACGGCGTTCTGTTGGCCGAACTCGTCTTGGATCATAAGCGTGTCGGCGCCGGCACGCAGGTTCGGGTCGGGCTCGCTGTTCTGATAGGTGAACACGGTGTGGCTCTGACCCAAAAACGCGGGAACAACGAGCGCCAGCACGAGGACGAGAGTCGGGACGCGCACCTTCGACAGTACCTTGCCCACGTTCTTGAACGAGGGCATGAGCGGCCGATGCCGCGTCTTGTCGATGAGCTTGTACAGCGAAAGCGTGACCGCCGGCAGGAACACCATGACGGTGAAGAAGCTGAACACGATACCCTTCACCAGGTTGATGCCAAGATCGGCGCCGATTTGGAACTGCATGAACGCAAGAGCGGCGAAACCGAACAGCGTGGTGACGGCGCTGGCGGCGATGGTGGACAGCGACCTGCGCATAGCCAAGGCCATGGCACGCTCCACGTTCGGCGTGCGCTGGCGCTCGGCCGCGAACGCGTGCAGCAGGAAGATGGCGTAGTCCAGCGACACCGCCAATTGCAGGATGGGGCTCACCGAGAACGTGATGAACGAAACCTGCCCCAGCACGATGTTCGTACCCATGTTGATGAGAATGGAAACGCCGATGGCGGCGATGAACAGCAGAGGCTCGATCCACGACGTGGTGGACAGCACGAGCAACAGGATGATGACGGGCACGAGGATGAGCGCCGCGCCGCCGGCCTCCTTCGACGTGCTGGCCGTGGTCTGCGCGGTATCGGCGGCCTCGCCTGACACGGCGTTGCCCGGGCCCGCCTCGTCCACGAGGGCGCGCAGCGCGGGGACGGCCGTGCTTTCGGAGCCTTCGGCCACGGTGACCTGGAACAGCGCAGCGCCATCGCGATAGTACGTCTCGACGGTGGAGGCGTCGGCCATCTCGAGGGGCACGGTGACGTCGACGACGTCGTCGAGCCACATGACGCCCTCGACGCCTTCCACTTCGGCGATCTTATGCTTGAGCGCAAGCGCCTGGGCAATGCCCACGTCGTGGACGAGCACATTGGCGTTGGGGACGGCCTGGGCGAACTCGTCGTTCATGATGGAGACGGCCGTGGTGGATTGCGCTTCGTCGGGCAGGTAGTCCACCATGTCGTAGTTGACTCCCACGAACGGGATCATCGCGGCGCACACGACGGCGACGGTCAAAAACGCCGCCACGACGGCTTTGCGTCGCGCGATGATGCCGTCGATGATGCGATCCATACCCGCCCGCCTGTCCGCTTCGCCTGCGCGTATACGCGCGCTTGGTTACCCTACATCATGCATGATAACCAACACCGTGTAGCGAAACAACCAACAAGGGATGCCAGAACTGCCCGTAACCCGACACACGGTTGACCAAGTGTCGGAGATTCACGAAACCGTCACCTTCGAGTATGCCGTCCGGTTACCGGCCCGCTCCGTCGCGGAGAGCTTTGAGCTTGGCGAGGGTGACGGGGTCGATGCGGGAGGCCACCGTGTTCTTCTGAGCCACCTTCGGGGTTTCGTCGAGGCGCGCCTCCTCGTAGTACATCCCCACCTCGCGCGAGAAGCCGTCGGCGCTCATGCGATCCACGCCGAAGCCGAACGTGGTGTCTTGGATGGTGGCGTCGCTGGTAACCACGAGGGTTTCCACCTGGCGCTCGCGCGCGTCGTGAGCCAGCTTCTCGATGACCTTGTCGGCCGACTGGCCCGCCGGCGAGAACACGATGCGCACGCCGCCGACGGTTTCCGCCTCGCCGTTCGAGAACGCGTTCTTCGCGCCATCGAACACGATGACGGCCTTGTAGTCGCCTCCGGCGTAGTTCACCACGTCGTTGATGAGCATCTCGCGCGCGGCGTTGAACGTGTCGTCGGTGTAGTCCTCGTCGGGCGCGTTGCGGTAGCGGCTGCCGGAACGCAGCACGTTGTACCCATCAACGATCAGGAGTTTCTTACGTTGCTTGGCCATGATCCACCTACGTCAACCTGCGCGTCCGCCGTTGTCCTACTGGTTCTGGCGCAGCCACTCGTACATGCAGGCGGTGGCGGCTTGCGCCACGTTGAGGGACGCCACTTCGCCCTCGATGGGCAGCTTCACCAGGAAGTCGCAGTGCTCCATCACCAGGCGCGAGATACCCTCCTGCTCGTTGCCCATCACGAGCGCGATCTTGCCCTTGAGGTTGGCCTTCCAGATGAGGTCGGAGGCGTGCTCGGTGGCGCCGGCGATCCAGAAGCCCTCCTCCTTGAGGCGGCTCATGGTCTGCACGAGATTCGACACCTGCGCCACGGGCACGTGCGCGATGGCGCCGGCCGAGCTCTTGTACGTGGAAGCCTCCACGTGCGCGCTGCGCTTGTTGGGGATCACGATGCCGCATGCGCCCACCGCTTCGGCGCTGCGCGACACGGCGCCCAGGTTGCCCGCGTCGGTGATGTGGTCGAGGATGATCACGAGCGCGCGGCCGTCGTGCTGCTCGGCCGACTTGCCCGCCGCGTCGATCACGTCGCCGATGCCCACGTACGGAAACGACGCGGCCTTCGCCATGACGCCCTGGTGGCTGCCGCGGTCGGACTTGCCGTCCAGCACCTTGCGCGGCACCATCTCCACGGTGGCGCCGGCGCGCTTCGCCTTGCGCAGGATGTCCTCGATGAGGCCGTCGCGCTGCACGTTGTCGGCCATGAGAATGCTCTTGATGGGGACGCCTGTGCGCAGCGCCTCGATGACGGGGCGCTTGCCCTCGATGAAATCAGCCATGTTCCACGATCCTTCGTATCTTCTCCCGCGTCGATCCTGGCATGGCATCGCACGGCACATTGTTGATTCGGACAGTATGGCAGATAGGAACGCGCCCGGGGAAGCCCCCGCGCGCATCTTCAGCGTATCGCCACGTGAAGGAGGGAGCGCGAGCGCCACACGGCTTCGAACACGTTGCCTCAGTCGCGTTTCTCGTGGTTGCGGCGCCAGCGGCCGCGGCGGCGACGCTCCTTCTGCGCCACGGTGGCATCGCCGCCGTGCAGGAACACACCGGACACGACGCGCCGCACCTTGCCCACGCCGCGCGCCACATGGGGGGTGAGGTCGGCCTCGTTGCTGGTCTTCCAGTCGAAGTACACGCTCCAATAGCGCAGGAACACGACGACGAACACGCAGGCCACACCCGCAAGCGGCAACGGGCTTCCCGCATAGGCCAGGGCCACGAACGCGAACGATCCGCCGAGGCCTGCCACCGCGTAGAAGTTCGACTGCTGGAAAATGCCGGGCGTCTCCCCCACGCAGATGTCGCGCACCGCGCCGCCGCCCACCGCCGTGATGGCGCCGAGGATGACCGACAACACGAAACCCTGCTCGAGCGAGAACGCCTTGCTGGCGCCGGCCAGCGCGAACAATCCCACCGACAGCGCGTCGGCGAAGAACACCGTGGCATCGAGATGGCGGAACAGCCCGCGGAAGTAGAACACGAACGCGCAGATGGCGATGCAGATGAGGATGAGATCGGGGTGCGAGGTGAAGTACACCCCGTGGGTCTGCAGCAGCATGTCGCGGATGATGCCGCCACCGTACCCGGTGACCAAGCCCAGCACCACCGTGCCGATGATGTCGAGCTTGCGGTCGCACGCGAACAGAGCGCCCGTCAACACGCCAACGACGACGGAGAAATAATCGATGCTCCACGGCACCGTGAGCACCTGCGAATCGGAGAACGCTTGCTGCAGAAATGTGGTGTCCATACGCCCCTTTCGGAATCTGCGCTTATGAAACCACACCTGCAGGTTTTGCGCTAGGGCGAATGTTCGACGCATGTCGCAACAGGATGCTCACACATGTTGACCGAACTGGTATGATACTACCCAAACGCTATCGGGTCGCGTTCGCGCGCCCGCGCACCGTATGGAGGGATCCACTTTGAACAAGAAGATCATTGCGACCGCCGCCTGCGCGGTTCTTGCGCTCGCGCTGACCGGATGCGGCTCGAAGGCCGAAGAACCGAACCTGCCGAACCCGAACGCCAGCGCGTCGAACAGCGGCTACACCGTTACCGACGCGTCCAAACTCAAGTCGCTTTCGGTTGGCGAATCGGCCGTGTGGCGCGACTACGAAGTGGCCGTGAAGTCGATCGATCGCGCAAACGACCAGCTCAATGTTCAGATCGAGGTCAAGGCGCATTCGAGCGCGCAAGAGCTTTCCACCGAATGCCTTCTTTCGTTCGGCATGCCTCCCGTCAGCTCGACGTTCGCAAACAACACCATCTCGGTGCCCGCGGGAGAGACGGCCTCCGGCACGCTCACGTTCGACGACCGCTACTCCTCGCAGCGTTTGTTCTGGAACGACGGCGCCACCGAAGCTACCTGGCTGCTCGATCAAACCCCGGTAACCGCAGAGCCGGAGCCGCAGCCCGAGCCCCCGGCAGAGCCCGCAACGCCCGAGCCCGCCGAGGATCCGCAGGCCAAGGCCGTCGCCGCCGTGGAAGCGGCACTGCCGGGGCTCATCGCCGACAACACGTACTACACGTACCAGAGCTTCGACCCCACCACGGCGAGCGTCACGCCGACGGAGGGCGGCTATCAGTACGCCAACGACGTTTCGATCCTCGACGGCGAAGGCAATGCGACCGTGACGAACGTGCTGCTCGTTTGCGATGCCGACGGCAACGTGACGTCGATGACCATCGACGGAGCGCTGCTTTTCTAAGACGCTTCGCCCGTCATCCTGAGCGCAGGCGGCGGACGGCTACAGCGCCACGCCTTTCTTCGGCATACTGAGGGCATCTACATCGATGCCCTCGATTCCCAACAGGGCGATCTTCTTGTTCAGGCCGCCGGCGTAGCCGGTGAGACTGCCGGTCGACCCCACCACGCGATGGCACGGCAGGATGATGGAAATGGGGTTGCGGCCGACGGCGCTGCCCACGGCGCGCGCCGACGTACGAGTTCCCGTCTGCTCTTCGATGCGACGCGCGATCCAGCCGTACGTGGTCAGCTGGCCGTACGGGATCTCGGCGAGCAGCGCCCACACACGCTGCTGGAACGCGGTGCCGCGCGGGTTCACGGGCGGAAGCGCGCCGGGGTCGTCGCCTGCGAAGTAGCGTTCGAGCCATGCGCGCGCCTCGACGAGTACCGGCAGATCGGGATGATCCTCGGCAGCTTCGAGCGTCGCTTCAAAGTGCTTCTGCCCCTCAAGCCACAACCCGACGATCGCCTCACCGTCGCTGGCGACGGTGACCGAACCCACGGGCGAATCGATCGTTGCAAGGTAATCCATGCGAGCCTCCTACACGCGCAGCGCTTCGGCATGCCAGGCGAGCAGAGCTCGAGCCAACCCTGCAAGCGAGACGAAGTAGCCGTCGGGTGCCGCCTCGGCGATGCTCGCGCGGAACGCGTCGACCCAGCTGAGCGGATGCTTCTCGATGAAGTCCGCCACGGATTCGAGCGCGGGGGCATCGGCGGCGTCCGCGTCTGCGCGGGCGCACAGCGACGAGAGGTACAGCAGCTCGATGCCCAGGTGGTCTTCGTACTGGTTGTTGACGTTCCGCACTTCAAGCCCCGCTTCACGCAGCAACTCGCGCATCTCGAACGTGGCCTGACCGAACCCCACCGTCACGTTCTCGCCGCGGTACATCGTCTCCCATGGAGCAGCCGCGGGCGACGGCGGGCCCACGAACAGCTTCGTGTATTCGACGGCCGCGCGCTGAGGCTCGTCTTCGCCTGCTTCCGCGCGCTGGACGGCTCCTTCGGCATAGCGCGCGCATGCCGCGACGGCCTCCGCCACGGCCTCGTCGTCGAACGAGGGAAACGCTTCCCAAAACGCCGGATCCAACCCCACCGTCGACGTCATCGTCATCGGCTTGAGCAGCGAGTTGCCGATGAACGCATAGGCTTCGGACAGGATCTTCCAGGGAATCTCCTTGGCCATGGCGAAAAGCTCCTTTCAGCGCAGGACGCGCAACGTGAACCAAGATGATGCATAGCATACCGCACCCGAGCCGGGATCCCTGCGGCGCGGGAGGGAAAGCGCCGCCAAGGATCACCGGACGGGAGACGCGGTTGGGACGGCTAAGCCGCCTCGCCCGCCGGGCGCTCGACGGCAGCGGCCTCGGCATCGCGCGGCGCCGCGCGTCCCGGCAGCAGCTTCTGCGCGAGAACGAGGAACGCGAGCGCGCCGAGGGACACCACGCCGATAACCACGACGATCTCCACCCAGGTGGGAGCGTACGTCCCCGTGAGCGCCCACATGCTCGAGCCGCCCTGCTGGGCCGCCGCGGTGCCAAGCGAGACGCCCGGCGCGCCCGCCACGTTGAACCCGACGAAGGAGGTGAGCAGCAGCCACACGCGCTTGAAGAACACGCCCGCCACCACGCACACGCTGGCCGCGGCCACCAAGCCCATCCGCGCGCGGTTCTTCGCGAACACGAGGATGCAGAACGGGATGAGGATGCCCACGACGATCTCGAACCAGAAGAACGGGGCGGTTGCGCCCGTCGCCATGATGGCGAGCGTCTCGGCGCCGGCGGCGCCCGGGTACGCCATAGTCAGCGCCTCGCAGCCCACGAGGAATCCGTCGACGGCGACGCACACGGCCAACAGGCCGGCCAGGTTCGACAGCAGCTTCTTGTCGGTGGCGAAACGGCCGGACTTGTTGAGACCCATGAGCGAGAGCAGCAGCAGGGCCAGGCCGGAGTCCATGGCCGATACCACGAACAGCGGCGCCATGATGGCCGAGTACCAGCCTTCGCGCGCCATTTCCAGGCCGAAGATCCACGCCGTCACCGAATGCACGAGGATGGCGACAGGCAGGGCGAAGCGCGACACGACGGCCACCTTGGCCTGCGCGCCCGGCTTCTTCGACTTCATGAAGTACAGGTACACGACGTTGATGACCAGGTACAACGTGATGACGCAGATATCCCAGAACAGAGGAGACATCGGGTTCGGCCCCGTGAGGATGCGCCACACGCGCCCGATGCCGCCGAGGTCGATCAGCACGAACATGCCGGCGCAGCAAATGCACACCGTGGACAGGACGACAGCGGGAAGCGCCACCTTCTTGTACTCGGCCACATGGAACACGCTGGCCGACGAAGCCACGATGAGGCCGCCGGCCGACAGGCCCACGAAGAACATGAAGCACGTGATGTAGAGACCCCACGACGTGGAGTTGCTCATGCCGGTGACGCCCAGGCCGTTGACCAGCTGGTAGATCCAGGCGGCGACGCCGGCCACGGTCAGCGCTGCGAGCACGCCCGCGGTCGCTTTGAACGTTGTCGAGGTTTTCATGGTTCGCACCTCCTCCTTAGTTGAAGTAACGGACTTGCGGGCGGGTTCCCTGCTCTTCGAGAAGGACGCCGGCCTTGCGCTCGCGGACGACGCGCGAGATCTCGCTGTCCGGATCGTCGAGGTCGCCGAACGTGCGAGCCTTGGAAAGGCAGCATCGCACGCACATCGGCTCGTCGCCGCGGTCGGTGCGCTCCTTGCAGAGCGAGCACTTCTCCACTACGCCCTTGCCGCGCACGGGCACGTCCTTGTCGCCGTAGTTGAAGTCAGGATCGCGCACCGGCTCGTTCCAGTTGAACACGCGTGCGTTGTACGGACAGGCCGCCATGCACATGCGGCATCCGATGCACTTCTCGTAGTCGATCTCGACGCGTCCCTTGTCGTCCTTGTACGTGGCGCCCGTCGGGCACACGCGCAGGCACGCGGGATTCTCGCAATGCTGGCAAGCTATCGGCAGATGCGAACGCGAGATACTAGGATACGTTCCCTGCACGCCCACCTCAAACTCACAGTTTTCGTTGAGCACGCGATTCCATGTCATGCCCATAGGTACGTTGTTCTGCATCTTGCACGCCATGGCGCATGTGTTGCATCCCGTGCAGCGGCTCAAATCGATGGCGATGGCCAACCGAGTCATCTAAATCACCTACGCTTTCTTCACTTCGATAAGCGTGGCATTGAAAGGAGTGACCCTCCCTTTGGCGAGCGCTCTTCCGCGAGGATTTGCGGCATCGTTGGTCACATTCTGCAGGTTTCCAGAAACCATATACTTATCCCAGATGCCTTCGATGATAACCGCCGTTCCCGGACGTACGGCTTCGGTGGCGACGCATGCGCATTGAAACGATCCTCGCTCGTTGAACGCTTCGATCACGTCACCCGACTCCAATCCACGCGCCTCCATGTCGATGGGATTCATTTCCAACGTCGGCTCGTAGTATTGGCGCAACCACGAAGCATCCATGAAGTTCTGATGGATGAAGTATTTCGATCGACGTTGCGTCATAACGAGAGGATACGCATCCCGCAGCGGATTGCCTTCGTATGCCTCATGCGGCGCTTCGTACTGGGGCAAGGCCTGTCCATATTCGACCAGGTCCTCGTAATACAAATCGATCCTCCCCGACGTTGTTTTGTAGGTCTGATTACTGTAACTGCGCGCGATTTCCGGTTGGTTCTTCAAGGCGACCACGCCGTTTCCTGCTACTACCTCGTCGAGCGTTATACCGGCGACGGCCTTGTCGGTCGCATTGTCCAATTGAAAACGCGCAAGCTCCTCCTGGCTCTTCGGAAGCGCATCCCCGTATCCCAATCGCTTCGCCATCTCTCGATCGATCCAAAAGTCCGTTTTGCTCTCAAACAGAGGATCGAGCACTTTTTGCTGCAAGAGCACATGTCCGCGTAAGGCTCGAAGAAAACCAATCTCCTCGTCGACCTCGAAATGGGAGCACACCGGAAGAACGATATCCGCCCAATCCACCGATGGCGTATGCCATATATCTTGAACTACGACGAAATCAAGCCCCTTCGCCCATTCGTTTGTCCGGTTCTGATTACCCGCAATCTGCTGGAACGCGCCGTTCTGCACCCACATGAATCGGATACCGCTTTCCTCGTCGCGATAGTCGACGCTCGCTTTAGGCGCCGAAGCGACTTTGCACTCGGATGGCAACGGCCAGGAAGCAAGCTTGCCCGCTCCAAAAATCTTCTGGTAAGCGTTTACGTACGCTCCCGCCCCCCAACCGGGGATGTCAGTTCCGAACGAACCGACGAGCGTAGCCAGCAATACCGCCGCATGACCAGCGACATCCGCGTTGTAAAACTTCTCTCCACCGCCAAAGCCGAACGAGAGAATCGAAGGACCGCAGTTTGCATACTTATCGGTGATTTCAACAAGCACGTCTTCGTCAATGCCCGTCATTTCAGCAGCCCAGGAAAGCGAGTATTGCTTTTGGGTTTCTTTCAACAGTTTGAACACCGTTGCATACGCTTCACCGTCAATGGTGGTTTCAAAATCAAGGGCAGGGCTTATCCCGTCGGCATCGTAGGGACTCAAACCCGAAGCGTTCTCATCCCACACCAAAAAAGGATTCTCGGATCCCGCTTGCTTAATATCGTCGACAGGGTCTTTTCTCAGAAGGGAACCATCCGAACGCTTCACCATAAAAGGCATGCTTGTATAGGCTTTCAGATACGGAGCGTTGTACCACCCTTTATCAAGGATCAGCGAAATCATCCCTAGGTAAAGCGCCGGATCTGTTCCTGCAATCATGGGGATCCATCGCGAACTCTTCTCCGCAGTCGTGCAAAAGTTTGGATCGATCGTGATGATCTCCGCCCCGGCTTCTTTCGCCTCAAAGAAATACCGCGCAGTCACCATGCAGGTCTCGAGCATGTTGCATCCGACATTCAGGATGGTCTTGGCATTCTTCCAATCGCTCACCTCATTCGAAGAGGCTCCTTGCTGGCCAGCTTCGGCAAGCGCCGGTGAAAACCCGTTGCCCATGCCTATGTCAATTCCGCGATGCGGTTTTTCTTGGCCTTTGAGCAGCTTGGGGAGAAACGTGGTCAACGAGTCAACGGCCGTCTGAATGGCTATAGCTTGTGCGCCGTATTTCTCTTGGGTTTCTTTCACTTTCTCAGCGATAGCGTCCAAAGCTTCATCCCAGGTGATCTCGACGAATTCTCCCGATCCGCGCTCGCCAACGCGCTTGAGAGGAACCTGAAGTCGCTCTTCGCTGTATGTATGCTGAATCTCAGAGATGCCTTTCAGACAAATTGTCTCATTACGTTTGTCAGGCCAATCATTCGGCTCGATCAAGACCAGACGCCCATCACGAACCGTGCATTTGAGATGGCAGTTACATTGACAGTGACGATAATGGAACGTATATCCGACCCGCTCCCCCGCCTCGGCGTGGGCTTGGGCTGGTGCGAGCCAAGTGTCGGTTGCGATCATGTTGGCCGCGCCTGCGAGGCCGAGCGCCCCCGCAGCAGCGCCGGTCGCCTTTAGAAAGCTCCTGCGCGTGAGCCCGCTGTTCGGGCTGCTTGTTCCTGACATGTCTCCTCCTCAAAGATGTCGTCAGGATATCCCCGTTCCGTCGACTGTGGTCTTCATACCTCCAGCCGGCAAAACCTCATACGAGGATACCCCCGTTCCTCGTGAGAATTGGCCAAATTCCACTGCGCCCACTATACGAAATTATCCTATGACAATCAATGATTGTCATAGGATAATTTTTGCTTGTCATTATACTATTTTGTGAATACTTTTTCGTGATTCCGCAGGTCATCTTCTTACTTTGTCGGCTTGAAACCGAAAGGGCGGCGAAGAATGCGCCACGCATGCCGGGGAATCGTCGAGACAGAAGCCCCGAATACCCGTCCGATGGACATCGCCCGGAAAACCCCTCGCCCAAGCGCCGCCTCAGACATCGGCCACCCTTTCGTGCAGCGGACGGAAGCCAAAACGGCAAAAAAGCATCAAATTCGGAAGAAGTCGCGTAGGCCGAGCAAGCACAGCGCGCACGACATCGCATAAGAGCGCTCTGCAAACAGGCAATATGCTGTATGAGCATGCCCGCCCCACCAGCCGCCCGCTGCGAAACTTCCGAATTCGATGACCTTTTGCCACCAACGGCGCATCGAGCGTGCAGCGGGCGGGCGCGGGAAGCGCGATTCGCGGCGCGAGCAAGAGGCGAAACTCGAAGCGCAATCAGGATCGAGGCCCCAAGCGGCCGACCAGAACGACCAAGCTCAACGCTCGTCGCCTTGGGCCATCACAAGCCCGACCCCTTCCCCAGCACATCCTTCGCCGCGTCGCCCAGCACGTCGCCGAAGCCTTCGCTGAAGCTGCTGGGCACCACCACCGTGCCACCCGTTTCGCGCACGCTCTCGTACAAGAGGTGCATCGCACGCAGGCGCAGCGCGGCGTCGTTCTTCGCATAGGTGTCGCCCATGTCGTCCATCATCTCGCAGATGTCCTGCTCGGCTTCCATGAGGATGATGCGGGCCTTCTTGCGCTGCTCGGCCTGGGCCTCCAGCGACATGACGTCCTGCAATTCCTTCGGCAGCAGGATGTCGCGTATCTCCACCGACAGCACGGTTATACCCCACGGCGCCACCTTCTCCTCCAGCACGCGCTTGAGCTCGCGATCCAGCTGCTCGCGGCGGATGGCCACCTCGGCCACGCTCGCGCGCCCGATGGCATCGCGCAGCGCCGTCTGGGCCGCCAGCTCCACGGCACGCGTGAAGTCGCCCACCTCGATGCACGCCGCTTTCGCATCCCACACGTGCCAGAACAGCACGGCGTTCACGTCGAGCGGCACGAGGTCGGCGGTGAGGGTTTCCTCGGCGCCGAAGGTGGTGGCGCGCACGCGGGTGTCCACGCGCATGGTGTTCTGCTCGATGACGGGGAACGTCCAGAACAGACCCGGGCCCGACACGCGGTTGAACGTGCCGAAGCGCAGTACGACCACCTTCTCCCATTGCTGCGCGATGTGCACGGCCGCCGTGGCCAGAAGCGCGCAGACGAGCGCCGTCGAGATGGCTGCGACGCCGATGCCGGCGATTGCCCACCAGGCGCCCAGCGCAAGGCCGAACGCCAGCAGGAACACCACCGCCGAGAACAGCAGCACGCCCGTGCTCGACGCGCGCTCGCCTACGATCTCCGTGCTCGCCTCGGGGACAACGTGCAGTCCGCGGCGCGACGATGCGGCAGACGGCACGCCGCCCTGCCCGCCTGGCATATCCCCTTCGTTTCGCCTGGTCTTCACCCGCATCACGCTCCCGTCCGCGCCTTGCGCGCCGTCGTTCCCACGTCGACCGGCACGATCCGCCCCGTCCCCTCGACCCGCTCGAGCGGGGGTTCGAGGCCCTCGTCCTTCTTGATCTGCTTGATCTTCTTGATCATGCACTTCTGCACGTCGTCCAACGACAATCCGAGGTCGCGGCAGGCCGCCACGCAGTCGCTCATGATGCCGTCGACGTCTTTCGTGTACTCCTCGTCCATCTCGGCGTCGAGGTCGCGTACGAACACGCCGCGCCCGCGCGTCGATTCCAGGTAGCCGTCGGAAACGAGGCTGAGGTACGCCTTGTTCACCGTGTTGTAGTTGATGGAAATCTCCGAGGCCAGGCCGCGCACGGTGGGCAGCTGGTCGCCCGGCTTGAAGTACCCCGAGTTGATCAGGTAGATGAGCCGCTGACGCAGCTGCACCCACAACGGCACATCGGTGGTCGAATCCACTTCGAACGGAAACATGTCACATCACTCCCATCGAGCTGAGCACCGGGTGGGCACCAGCTGCAACAACGCAGAACCGCATGACAAACCCGCCGACCAGCACGCATGCGGAGGCGAACAGAACGACGCCCGGCAATGGGCGGCGCCGCAGCGCGAGCACGATGTCCAGCGCGAACGGCACCGCCAGGCCGAGTACGACGAAGCAGCCCCAGAACAACTGCGCGTTCCGGCCCGCCACCAGCTCCCGCACCGATTGCGCCGCGGCGAGCTCGGTGCCGTTCGACAGCGGCGCGCCTGCCTGCGAAGCCGCGTATACGAACACCGCGACGATGGCCGCCTCGACCACGATGACCGCGGCATCGACGGCCGCCAAGCGCCCGAGCACGGCGCCGAACGCCGATGCCGCGCCCGTGATCTGAGCAAGCGCAAGCGCGCACGCGATGCCGCACGACAGCGACGACGCCGCGAACAGCGCCGGCAGCCACGGCGTGGCCCACAAGGGCACCGCGCCGAGGCTCTGCAGCAAAAGGCCGGTGTACACCATGACCACGAGGGACGCAAGCCCGGCGACCACATGAACGACGCGTACGAGGGCGACGTTCCAGACGCCGACGCCGAGCCATGCGAGGCCGAGCGCCGCCGCGAGCGCCAGGCAGGCTGCGAGCGCCCACGAGCCCACGGCCAGGTACGATGCCGTCGGGTGCACGAGCAGCAGAATCATGCGCTCGGCGTTGCCGAGGTCGGCCACCAAACACACGATGCCCAGCGCAAGCAGCACGAACGCGGCCACGAGCCCCGAACCGAGCAGTTTGCGGTACGCGGCGCTCGGATGTAGGTGCACGCCCGGGGGCGTTGACAAGCACGAACGGGGCACGAGCAGGCCGAGCACCGAGAGCACGAGGCAGAGCCCCGCCCCGGTGCCGCCAAGGAACAGGTAGCACACCACCAGATCGCTCAGCACGCCCGCCCCTTCCTTCTCGATCCGTTCGCATGCGGCTCATGCGAACCATCGCGCGCCACCGTCGCAGCCGCCTCGCCGAGCGGCTTTCGCTCCACGCGCTGCCATCTCCCCTCGATGCCGGAATAGTCATAGGATAATATTAGCACGCCCCGATGCGCTTCGCCATTGCGGGCGGCTTCTAGCCTTCCCTCCGCCTCGCCAACGCTTTCGCCATTCCGTAAGCGGCGAAGACCACGACGACGGCCGCAAGGTATCCGAAGGCGTCGAACGGGAGATCCTTCCAATCGAAGTGCCGAACCGGAACGAACAGCTTGTGCGTCTGGTCGAAAAGCGACCCCGCCATGCACGCTCCCAACGAGGCGAGCATCATGGTTCCCACGCTCATTCTTTGCGAAAACCAGACAATGACCAGCACAGAGGCGAGCGCGCCGAACGCGAAGAACTCGCCTGTATGCCCTATCCTGCGCACGGGTATCTGTTGGACGAGCTGCGCAAGCAAACCATCCGACCCTGTATGCGCGACAACGGATTTCAAGAACGCGTCGAAGCGGCTCGACAGCGCTACGCTTTCCGTCGGGCCTTGCGCGGTAAGGTAGAAGATTGCCGCGCAGATGCCGACGAAACCCAACGTGACGAGGGCGCGAGCCGCATTTCTCATTCGTGTCGACCGTCGAGCGATAGGGCCTCCTCGCTGCAGGGATTCATCGATCTGCTTTGAAAGCAAGGTTTGATTATACCGAAGACGCACCGACGTCGGCGGAAACGTGCAAGATGCGTCATCTTTCCAAGAAATCGTCCATATGTACTCTGGTGGATACAAGGGTGCGTATTCAACCGGTTACGCTTGCGACATGGGAAAATCCTCCGAAAAGAACACGCCGGCATATCACGACCCCCTTGTGCAGCAATACGCCTTCATCCTCGGCGAGAACCTTCGTCAGTTGCGCAAGGCGCAGGGCTTGACGCAGGAGCGGCTTGGGCTGATGATAGGCACCGGGCATTCTCGGATCAGCAACATCGAACGAGGCCGCGTGGTTCCGAGCGTTCCCGACATGATCAAGCTTTGCCGGGCGCTCGAGGCCGACCCCGTCGAACTCGTCGACACCGCCGCGTTCAAGCTCTCCGATTTCCCCGAACGCCAGCAGGGCCATGCGCGGCTTTACGCCCCTCCCCCGCGCCCCGCCGAAGCTACAGCTGGTCCACCAGGCTCTTCAGTTTGCGAATGAGTCCCTGCGAGAGCGGCACGCCCTCGCGATCCATTCGACGAGCTTCCTCGACGCTGCGGATAGCCGCCTGCAACGCGCGGGACGCATCGGCCGTCGTCTTGGGCCGCGACGCTTTGAGGTGGGCTTTCAGCTGGCCGAAGGTCATCTCCTGGCGCTGGTACTCGACGAACAGATCCAGCTGTTTCTGGTTCGGAAGCTGCGAGATGGCGCGCAACGTGAGCGGGTCGACGACCCCGGCTTGCGCCTCCACCTGCCAGTTCTCGTTCAGGTCGCCGGTGAGGAGCTCCGCCTGCTCGCGCGTTTCGCGCAGACGCTTCTCGGCCGCGATAGCGCGCTTGACCGTGGCGGGCGACACCGACTGCCCCGTTTCCTCGGTCACGATGCGTGCGATGATGTCGTTCGTGCGCACGCCCTTGAGCGACGGGTCTGCCTCGCGCAAAGCCGGCACCTCCCTGCCGATGGCCGCGTAGCGCGCGCCGCGCTCTTCCTGCGAAAGCCGGCGCGTCACGAGGTTGGTAACATTGAGCAGCACACGGGCGCGGGCGTCGTCCAGGTTGTCGACGAGCGTGACCGGGATGGTTCGGAAGGCCGCGTCCTCGCGGGCAAGGCGCCTGTACGCCTCGAGTCGGCGGTGCCCGGCGATCATCTGATAGGCGCCGTCCGGCAGCTTGCGCACGAGCGGCAGCTGCCCGAGACCCTCGGAGCGGATGGACGCGACGAGCTCCTGCATCTCGCTTTCATCCATGGTGAAGTCGTTCTCCGGGTGCGACTGGATGCTGTCGACGGGAAGGGCGAGCGTTTGGTAGGGAGTGGTCATCGGGATTATCTCCTTTGCATATTATTTCATATTTATGCAATTTTTTGTATAAATCAACGCTACTATTGAATAGAATAAAATCTTAAATTGAATATACTTCATTATAGACTGTCTAGCTTTTCGGCAATAGCCTCCGTTTCTCCAAACCCCTTACGCAGATCCGCCATGCCGTCTTCCCGTGGATCGCGAGTTTCGAAATCGCAGCTTCCAGCATAAGCGGTTTACCCCTCGATGGCAAACCCGATCGTTTTTTCTGCCGACGTTTCAAACGCTTTTCGCAATCAAAATATCGCCGCTTGCCGATCGACCTTCCCGTTCGTTTTGTCAAACGCGTCGTTCGTGACGACGCCCCGGATATTAATGGAAAACGATAAAAAACTTTCTATAATGCGAACTAGGCAACTCATAATTAAGTTGCCGGGCGGCACGCACCGATCGTCTCAAAGGAGGCACCATGTCGGATTTCAAAGAAATAGCGGTTCGCAACAGGCAAAACGGCGTTAGCGGCGAGCAGACGGGCAGGGATCTTTTCGCTCTCTCGCCCAACGGTCCGCTCGAAGATGTGGTGGAGGCTCTGGCCTTCGCCGGATTCCCTCCGCGCGACACCATCATGGGCGCTACCCAGTATTCTACGTCCCTGTATCCGGGCGAAAGCGAGTACACGCATCGCCAGGTGATCATCGACAAGATGAAGGCCGTAGGCTATCCGGCCAACGAAGTCGATGATGCCGTTGCCGACATTTGGCGCGGGTAGGCGCTTTCTTTCGAGAAAGGTGTCAACGGGGTTCCGCGCGACACGATTGCTGAACAAGTCGAGGCCGAGGGTTTCGAAACGACGGAGCGAAAGGAGAGCACGATGCTCGGAACATGGGAAATCGCGAAAATGAAAAAGTCAAGCCTGCCTGAAAAGGTTGCCAGCGGCTTCAGCGAGGCCACGAAGAACCTCAAGGGCGCGAAATACCGCCCGGTTCTGTACTGCGGCAAGCAGATCGTGGCAGGCACGAACCACATGATCATCTGCAAGCAAACGCTTTCGGACAGAGAGGGCACCGAGCATGTGGTGGCGATGATGCTGCACCAACCTTTGCCGAAGCAGGGAAAGAAATGGGAGATCGTCTCCATCACGCCCATCGTGTAAGGGCTCGAACCCGGTAGGGCCCTTCGGCGCTGCCTGGTTGCAAGGCTAGTAGGCGGGTCGTTCGAAGTGCCCCAGGGCGTTCGAGCGACCCGCCTTTTCGTTGCTGGCGGGGACGCGAAACGAACCCGCGGGGTCACCATGACCCCGCAAGAGCCCTACCTCGCCCCGCGGGCATGCCGTTTCGACGATAAGCGCGGTTATGTAAAGTCGAGCGCGAGGGTCGGGGATGCCGAGCCGATCGTTGATTGAATTCTCGTAAGTTAACGTTTATGCAGATCAGAGGGCTGTTTACTTCTACCTTTTCAATTTCGAGGTC
>NZ_WWRX01000001.1:0-34488 GCF_009875575.1 Eggerthella sp. BIOML-A4
GCGGAGGGCGTTTCGGCAGGCGACGGCCCCGCCCCCCTCGGGAGGCGGGGCCTTCGCGCGTTCTGGGGGCGTGGGTCTCTTGGTGACCGTTCGGCGACGATGCTGTTACAGAACCTTGATTGGATTACAATACGTTGTTATGGAAGAAATCATGCATATAGCGTTTGACGTGCTGGCAGACGCGATCAAGGACACGCTTTACATCATTCCGTTTCTGTTCGTCACGTATCTGGCCATGGAGTGGCTTGAGCATAAGACGGGTGGGAAGGCCGAGGCTGCCATTCAGCGCGCCGGCGCGGCAGGGCCGTTCATCGGTGCCGTCGTTGGCGTAGTGCCCCAGTGCGGCTTCTCCGCGGCTGCCGCGACGCTGTGGGCTGGGCGCGTCATCACGTTGGGAACGCTGTTCGCGGTGTTCCTCTCTACGTCGGACGAGATGCTGCCCATCTTCATCGCCGAGCAGGTGCCGCCCGACGTCATTTTCAAAATCATCGGCGCGAAGATCATCATCGGCATGATCATGGGCTTCCTCGTGGATGCCGGCCTTCGCATCGCGCGCCGCATCGACATGCCGCTGCATATTCACGACTTATGTGAGCAGGAGCATTGCCATTGCCACGACGGCGAAGGCGGAATCCTGAGAAGCGCGCTCAAACATACGTTGCAGGTGACCCTGTTCATCTTCCTCATCACGCTAGCGCTGAACGGCCTGCTTGCCGTAGTGGGCGAGGACGTGCTGGCCGAGTTCCTCGGCGCGAACCCGGCGCTGTCGGTGTTCGGCTCGGCGTTGGTTGGTCTCGTGCCGAACTGCGCGGCCAGCATCGTCATCGCGCAGCTGTACGTGGAAGGCGTGCTGGGCTCGGGCGCCATGTTGGCCGGTTTGCTCGTGTCGGCGGGCGTGGGCCTGCTGGTGTTGGTTCGCACGAACCGCCATCTGAAAGAGAATATCGCCATCATCGTGGCGCTGTACGCGATGGGCGTCATCTGGGGTTTGTTGGCGAACGCGCTCGGCATCGTGTTCTAGGCGTGCGTTCGAACGGATTGCCATGCTGACTTCGCGCGCCCTATGGGGTAGCATAGCGAAGAGCATCCAATCGAAGACGAGAAGGAGAGCATCATGGCGACACTCGAGGCCGGCCTGACGCGCGACGAAGCGTTCGCGCTTTTGCAGGAGCACAACAAGGATCCGTTCCACATCGAGCACGGCGAGACGGTTGAGCAGACCATGCGTTATTTCGCGCGCGAGTTCGATCCTGAGAACGAGGAGTTCTGGGGTATCGTCGGGCTGCTGCACGATCTCGACTGGGAAGAGCACGACGACGAGCCCGAGCTGCACACCATCTACGCGGCGCCGCTCATCGAAGCCGCTGGCGGCTCGCCCGAGCTCATCCGCGCCATCCAGAGCCACACCTCCGACTTCAACCCGGAGCTGCCGAAGCCCGAGCTGCAGATGGAGAAGATCCTGTTCGCCTCCGAAGAACTGACCGGTCTCATCGGCGCGGCGGTAGTGATGCGCCCCTCGAAGAGCGTCATGGATTTCGAAGTGAAGTCGCTGAAGAAGAAGTTCAAGGACAAGCGCTTCGCCGCCGGTGTCAGCCGCGACGTCATCCGCTCCGGCGCCGAAATGCTGGGCTGGGAGCTGGACGAGCTGTTCGCCCGCACCATTGAGGCCATGCAGTCCTTCGCGCCCGATAAAGATACGTTCCAGCCTGCCGAGGGGTAATCCTCTCCAGATTCCAAATGCAAACGGAGGCTCCGTCGTGTGCGACGGAGCCTCCGTGGTTTGAAGGGGTTCGGAAGAGCTTGGAGGGGCGATCGTGGCGGACGGTCGCTCGTTGAAATGGCCGCTGAACGATCCGTCGCCCTACCGTTTCTCCGCTTCTTCGAGCTTGCGGCGCATGGTGCCTTTCTTGCGGCTCACTAGCAGGTAGGCTGCCAGCGCCACGATGGCGACTAGCGACATGGCCTCGAACAGGCCGCGATAGCCCCACAGCGGCTGCACGATGCCTAAAAGCAGCGGGCCCACGCCCACGCCGATGTCCAGCAAGATGTAGAACGTGGAGTTCGCCAAGCTCAGTCGATCGTCGGGGGCGAGGCGCACCGCCAGAGCCAGGCCGCTTGCCTGAACCGTCCCTACGCCGAAGCCCAGCAACGCTGCCGCGATCAGCATGGCCGTCGGCTGGTAGACGGTGGCCAGCAGTCCCATGCCGACGATGAAGGCGATGAACGCGGGCACCATGACCACGCGGTCGCCTTTGCGGTCGAACAGCTTGCCGGTGAACGGCCGTGTGACGAACGTGGCGATGGCGTACACGACGAAGAAGAAGCTCGCGGGCGTTTCGAGCCCGTTTTCGGCCGCGAACGGCGTGAGGAACGCAAGCAGGCTGGAATAGCAGAAGAACAGCAGCGCGCATACGGCGCCGATGGGGATCACGCTGGATTCCAGGTAGTTCGTCAGGCTCGGACGAGGCACGCGGAACCCGCCCGCCTGCTCGATGCGTTCGTCGCGGGCGATGTCGCTCGCCTTCCGGGCCACGGTTTCGGCCGATACAGGGTTTTTCGGCACGCGCAGCTGCGTGGCGGCTAGCAAGCAAGCCAGAGCTACGGCGGCGGCTACGAGGAACAACGTTTGGAATCCGGCGTTCTGCGTGAGAAACATGCCCAGAAACGGCCCGATTGCCGCGCCGAGGGTGACGGACAGCATATAGTAGCCCACGCCTTCGCCTTTGCGGTTGTCCGGCACAAGAGCCGTGACGATGGTGCCGATGGCGGTGGAACACGTGCCGAACGCGATGCCGTGCAGCAGGCGCAGCGCGAACAGCAGCCATAATCCCAGGCCGGTAAGGTAAAGCGCCGAGAACGCCACTTCGAGCACGGCACCGATGATAAGCAAGCGCTTGCGACCGACGCGATCCATGATGCGCCCGCTGAAGAGGCGGGCTATCAGCGCGCCGATGACGAAGATACTGGCCGCGAGGCCGGCGGTGGCTGCGGGCGCATCGTAGGTTTTCATGGCGTAGTCGGCTACGACCACCATGAGCCCGTAGTAGTTCACCATGATCAGGAAGTTCACGGCGGTTCCGAATACGAAATCTCTCGTCCAGAGCTTTTCTCGTGCAATTGCAGGCATGCTAATCGGTCGCCCCGGCTTTCGTCGCTGCGGCGGGAGCGTCCTTCGCGATGAGCACGGCGATAGGCGATCCCTGCACCACGGCGTAGCTGACGCTGCCAAGGAAGCCTTTGACGCCGCCCTGGCCGCGGCTGCCCATGACGATGAGGTCGCAGCCCTCGTCTTGCGCGCATTTCAGCAGGAGATCGGCCGGCGAGCTGCCCTTCAGCAGGTGGGCGTGCGCCTTGTTCGGCACTTCGTCTGCAAGCTGCTCCATTTCGACCAGCACCTTCTTCGCCTCGTCGAGCAGCACGGTTTCGGCGCCGGTGCCCAGGCCGTACAGCTTCACCACATGGGCGAACACGAGCTCGACGCTCTCGTCCTGCGCGCCGATGGAACGCGCTAGATGGAGCGCTTTGGCGGAGGGAGCGGAGCCGTCGTAGGCAACCAGGACCTTGGAGCACCACATGAGGCATCACGGCCTTTCTACAGAGGGGTGGGCGTTCGGTTCCTCTTCGATTGTAGTACGAATTGTTTCGGTTTGAATAACGGTATGGTGGCAATGGATAGACGGTATTGCGTGCGGTTAGATGTATGACTGGTGTTCGTCAACATAATCATTGACCCGCCTTGCCCGCCCAGCTAAAATGAGTACTCGCGCATTGCTGCGAACGTGGGCCGTTAGCTCAGCTGGTAGAGCAGGGGACTTTTAATCCCAAGGTCGCGGGTTCGACTCCCTCACGGCCCACCATTTTTGTTTGCTCGGCATGCGATTGTTCTTAGCGCGCCGCATCGCGGGCGCTTCTGTTTCAGACTGGGCCATCGTCCAACGGCAGGACTCTGGTTTTTGGTACCAGCTATCCAGGTTCGAATCCTGGTGGCCCAGCCACTTTGCGCGCTTTTCGCATGCGTGCCGTGTTTTGCTATCCCAGCAGCTCGAACAGTACGCGATCACCGATGCCGGAGGTGGCCAGCACATCGCCCTCGGTGGTGACTAGCACGGCTTCGAGCGCCGGATGCTGCTCGGCGAACGCAAGTGCGCGATCGGCTCCCATCATGATAAGCGCGGTGGTGTACCCGTCGGCATCGAGCGAGCTCTGCGCGACCACCGTGGCGCTCAGCAGGTCGGTTTCGGCGGGGAAGCCCGTGCGCGGGTCAAGGATATGGTGGTACAGTTTCCCGTCCTGCTCGAAGGCGCGCTCGTAGATGCCGCTTGTCACGGCCGAGCCATCGCGCAGGGCCAGGACGGCGAACGAATCAAGCAGCGGCATCGAGCTGGAGGGAAGGGGACGGCGGACGCCCACGCGCCACGGTGCTCCATCGGGCTTGCCGCCCATGACGGCCACGTTGCCGCCGAGGTTGACCAGAGCGTGTTCCACGCCGCGTTCGCGCAGCAGCGCGAGGATGCCGTCGGCGATGTAGCCTTTCGCGATGCCGCCCAAATCGACGCAGGCTAGCGGGTCGCGCAGCGTCACGACGGCATCGTTCACGATGACGCCGCGATAATCCACGTGCCGCAGCGCCGCGGCCACGTCATCGCGCGCGGGAATCATGCAATCCTTGAAGTTCCACAGCTGCGTGGCGCTTCCCATAGTCACGTCGAATAACCCGTCGACTTCGCGGCAGTACGACAGCGCCGTCTCGATGAACGCGGCTAGCTCGGCATCCACCGCGGTGGGGCGCCCCTCGGCGCTGTTCAGCCGGAACAGCTCGCTTGCAGGGTCTACGCGCGAGAACAGCAGCTCGTAGCGGTCGCACCATTCCACCGCTTCGTCGAGGATGTCCTCGTTGTCGGTTTCTGCGCTGATGATGTTCGTGGTGTTGAAGCGGAAGAAATTCCGAGAAACCATGCCATTGCCTCCAAGTACATTACATTCGCAAATACGCTACTAAGACAGTATACTTTCTACGGGCGTTTGAGGGAGCGCAGTGTGCATGAGCGGCGCAGCGGGCGATCGGGACGTGCGGACGGTGGAGAGAAGGAACATGATACGACTCGAAAAACGAGGCATTATCAAACGGTTCGACCTGCTTGACACGCTTTCCTTTTTCGCATTCTGCATGAGCGTGCCGTTGTTCCTTCCCGTGCTGGAGCAGTGGCGCGGCATGACGTCGTCGGTTGCCGTTTCCTGGTCGTTTCTGCCTTCGGTGTCGTTTTCGGCCGCGTTGTCGCTGGCGGCCATGTTCACGGCGCTCGCGTTTTTGTTCATCTGCCTGCTGAAAACGGCGCATGCGCGTGTGAGCCGCACTATCATGCTGCTGGCGTTGGCGTGCTATGCGATCGGCTACGGCCTGCTTGACCTGTGGAGCTTCGGCGCGCTCGACGGCTCCGTCGTGGAAGCGGGCAGCGGTCTCATGATGGGTTTCGGCGCTGCCGTGATGTGCCTGGTGTGGATGAGCCGGCTGCATGTGCTCGAGTTCAGGCGCGCGCTCGTTGTGGCGTGGGTCGCCGGCTGCGTCCTGTTCGCAAGCGCGTCGCTGCTGCCCATGCTGGGCGCGACGCCTGCCCGGACGGTGCTCACCGTGGCGGCGGCGCTGTCCGTCGTAGGGTGCGCGCGGTTGTTCTTCCGCTCAGAGGGAGAGGACGAGCGTTCGGCGCAGGCAGGGGTGAACTGGTGGGACGTGTTCGGGCACCTCGATGTGTCGGTGGTGGAGGGGACGGGTGATTTCAAAACCCCACTCGCTCGCGCGCTGTTCTTCGCCGTTATGCCGTTCGCCATGCTGTTGCTGTTCGTGGCTGACAATAGCCTGGTGCGAACCATGGATTGGGGTGTCGCTCCGCTGGCTTTGGCGGGCGTGCTGGCCGTGGCGGTCATGGTGCCCCTCATTCGCATGAAGACCGATCAGGCGCTCATCAACTTCTCGTACCGTTTCTTCCTGCCGCTGGTGGCCTTCGCGGTGTTCGCGGCCACGGCGTTCGTCGAACCTCCGTTGCAACGCTCGGTGATGGCGGTTGGCTCTCTCTCGTTCTGCGCCATCTATGCGCTCGTGATGTCGGCGATGCTGGTAGCGATGGCGGGTCGCATGCGCTCGCTCGCTCTGCCGGCCGGAGGCATCATGATCATCGTCGGGTGCCTGGTGTGCCTGCTGTCGGACGCCAACATGAACACGGGCGTGCTAGCTGCATGCCAGTACCAGGTGCTGATCGTGCTGTTCGTGGTGATGGCGATCGCGCTCATGGTCACTCCCAGCTCGCGATTGTGGCGCGTTATGCTCGAGGGCATCGATGCCGTAGAGTCGAACGCGCTCGGAGCTCAGGAGGGCTACAACCGTCGTTGCGCCGATCTGTCCGACGAGTACCGCCTGACTGCGCGCGAGGCCGAAATACTGCTTCTGCTGGGTCGCGGCCACACGTCAAGCTTCGTCGCCGATGAGTTGACGGTGGCGGAATCCACGGTGCGAAGCCACCGCAAGAACATCTACCGCAAGCTCGGGGTCTCGTCGCGCGAGGAGCTGTTCAAGTTGCTCGATGATGAAGGCGACGGGCCCGACAAGGGCGTTTAGGGCTTCTCCCCCTTTTCGTTTAGAAGCGCAATCTCGGACGGAATGCAATTTCCTGCGTTTTGACGATGGATTTGCTTCGTGTTGATCCGTATGGTTTGCCCCGTTGTCTAGAGGGAATTCAAGGGAGGCCATTATGGAAACGAACGTCTCGCGTCGTGATTTTCTTAAGGGAAGCATCGTGGTCGCATTGGGCGCGGCCGGTGCTGCTACGCTCAGCTCGTGCGCAGGCGGCGATGCTGCAGCGAAAGCTGATTCTGCAGTTGCAACCGCGCCCGACACCGCTGCCAAAACTGCGACCTTGCATCGCGGCTACGGCGCCGCTCACGGAGACAAGTGCTTTACGAGCGTGGTTGTCGCCACGGCCGAAGACGGTACCATCCTCGCCGCCAGCGTGGATGACTATCAGTTCATGCCTGCTGATTCGGCGGGCATCACGCCCGTGCCGAACTCCGACGCTGGATTTGCGGACGGGTACGCCGAGGGCAAGGTGCTCATGTCGAAGACGGTGAACAACGATGCCTATTCGGCCAGCATGAAGGAGAAAGCCCAGTCCACCACGCCGTGGTTGACGTCGATGAAGGCGATAGAGGCGTACTGCGTGGGCAAGAAGGCCTCCGATCTGACGAAGACGAGCCTCGATGCCGTGACGGGAGCCACCCTCGTGGACGCGCCCAACTATCTGAAGCTCGTGTCCGAGGTCGCCGGGAGCGACGACATCACCACGACGGGTGCGTATGCCGGCGACGGTTCCGACCTCAAGATGGGACGCGCCACCGCGGCTGCTCACGGTGACAAGGCGTTCGCGGAAGCCGTTTCCCTTGTGCAGGGGGACGTGTTGGTTGCTTCGAGCATCGACGAGTTCCAGTTCGCCGACGCTTCGTCTGCCGGCCTGGTGCCCGTGCCCAATTCGGACGCCGCCTTCGCCGAAGGGTACGCCGAGGGCAAGGCGCTCATGTCCAAGTCGGTGAACTCCGATATGTACAGCGCCAGCATGAAGGAAAAGGCCCAGTCCACTACGCCGTGGATCGAATCCATGTCGGCTATCGAGTCCTTTGTGGCCGGACAGAAGATCGCCGACGTGAAGGCGAAGGGCCCGGACGCGGTTTCGGGCGCCACGCTCGTCGATACCGCCGGCTACGTCGACACCGCCGTTGCGGCTGCTAAGACGGCGTAGGCGAGCGTTTCGCCTATCGTATTTGTCCCCAAGCGAGCCGGTTGTTTTCCAGCCGGCTCGTTTTGTCGCTTGACCGCAAGGTCGCAAAGTGGCTCGCAGCGTATAATGATGCGAACTAAGGAGGTGTTATGGTCGCGGAGAGTTTGCCCTACGGATGGCAGGAGCGTTCGCCGAAGCAAGTCGCCGCCATCGTGCTGCTCATCCTCATGGCTATGGTGCTCAGCTTCGTCGAGCTGCCGGTGGTGCCCGGGGCCGAATGGTTGAAGTACGATCCATCGGGCATCGTCTCGCTGCTGGCTACGATCTTGTACGGATCTTGGATCGGCGTGGCCGTGGCCGTGACGTCATGGATACCGCACCTCGTCACCGATCCGCTCGGCGCGTTCATGAACATTATGGCCACCGTGTCGCTTATCCTTGTGGTGGGGACCGTGTACCGTCGGAAACCGTGCCTGATGCACGCCGTGCTGGGATGCGCTGCCGGCGTGGTGGTGTCCTCGGCGGTTTCCATTTGCCTGAACTTCGTGGTCACGCCGCTGTACATGGGCGCCACCTACGAACAGGTTGCTTCGCTGGTGTTGCCGGCATTGCTGCCGTTCAACGTGGTCAAGGCGCTGGCGAACTCCGTCGTAGCCATCGTATCGTACCGCAAGCTGGCTTCGTTGCTGGAGGAACAGGAAGGCAACCTTTCCAACTCCGACCAAAATCGCTCTTGACCCTTCAGCGTAATAGCCTAGAATAGAACGATACCGAAGACGCGGGCGCCTCAGTGCGCACGATCTGCGTCGAAGCCGACAAGGCGGCTGCGCTTCGCGCGAATACCTGGCGGCCCCGTTTCTGAGACGCGGGCTGCGCGGCACGACCGCACGCCTGGCAAGCAGGTAGCATTCGGACCAGAAGGTTTGTTGGAATTCTGCGTCCTCAAATTCTCGTGTACATAACCGAATACTTTTGGTATCATCTATGGTTGCTGCTTAACGACGATATGCTTGAAGGAGCACTTTTGACCAAAGAAGATGTTATCGAGCTCGAGGGGACCGTCCTCGAAGCGCTGCCAAACGCTATGTTTAGGGTGGAGCTCGAAAACGGGCACAAGATATTGGCCCATATTTCTGGCAAGATGCGTATGCATTACATCAAGATCCTGCCGGGAGACAAGGTGACGGTCGAGCTGTCCGTCTACGACCTGAACCGCGGACGCATCACGTACCGGTTCAAATAGCACCGTAAAAGCGTGCAGGTCGTGTCAACCTGTGCAGAATTTGTGTGCGAAGAGGGGCTTGCGCGCCTTGCGCAAGCAGCAAAAAGAGGAAAGCTATCACCAGCGGCTGGGTGTGACATATAGATACGAGAACGCATTAACCGAAAGGAAATGATTATGAAGGTACGTCCTTCGGTCAAGAAAATGTGCGACAAGTGCAAAATCATCCGACGCCATGGCAAGGTGCTCGTCATTTGCGAGAACCCCCGCCATAAGCAGCGTCAGGGCTAGGAAGAAAGAGGAGATATAACCTATGGCACGTCTTGTTGGTGTCGACCTTCCTCGCGACAAGCGCATTGAAGTCGGCTTGACCTACATCTACGGCATCGGTCTGACGACCTCCAAGAAGATCCTCGCTGAAACCGGCGTCGATCCCAGCGTCCGCGTGAAGGACCTCACGGAGGATGACCTTACCAAGCTGCGCGACTACATTCAGGCGAACATCAAGGTGGAGGGCGACCTGCACCGCGAGGTTTCCCAGAACGTCAAGCGCCTCATGGAGATCGGCTGCTATCGTGGACTCCGTCATCGTCGCGGCCTGCCCGTTCGCGGACAGCGCACGCACACGAATGCGCGCACGCGCAAGGGTCCTCGTAAGCAAATCGGCGGAAAGAAAAAGTGAGGTAGTCTCAAGTGGCAGCTAAGAAAAACGTGCGCACGCGCATCAAGCGCTCCGAGCGTAAGAACATCGCCGTCGGCGCTGCGCATATTAAGTCTACGTTCAACAACACGATCGTGAGCATCACTGATCCTCAGGGCAATGTGATCTCCTGGCAGTCCGCCGGCACGGTCGGTTTCAAGGGTTCGCGCAAGTCCACGCCGTTCGCTGCGCAGATGGCCGCCGAGGCCGCTGCGAAGACGGCTATGGAGCATGGCCTGCGCAAGGTTTCCGTGTTCGTGAAGGGCCCGGGCTCGGGTCGCGAAACGGCCATCCGCTCTCTGCAGGCCGCCGGCCTCGAGATCGCCAGCATCCAGGATTGCACACCCATTCCGCACAACGGTTGCCGTCCGCGCAAGCGTCGTCGCGTGTAACTGAAAGGATCTAAGAATTATGGCTCGTTATACTGGAGCGGACTGCCGTCTGTGCCGTCGTGAAGGGGCGAAGCTTTTCCTTAAGGGCGATCGCTGCTACACGGAGAAGTGCGCGATCGAGCGCCGCAACTACGCGCCGGGCGAGGCCGGCAAGAAGCGCATCAAGGAAAGCGAATATCGCAACCAGCTGCGCGAGAAGCAGAAGACCAAGCGCATCTACGGCGTCCTGGAGAAGCAGTTCCGTCATTACTACGATATGGCTAACCGCCAGAAGGGCGTGACGGGCGAGAACCTGCTGCGTATCCTGGAGAGCCGTCTCGACAACGTCGTGTACCGTCTCGGTTTTGCGAAGTCTCGCGCCGAGGCTCGTCAGCAGGTGCGTCACGGCCATATCACCGTGAACGGCCGTCGCGTCGACATCCCGTCGTTCCGCGTCAAGCCGGGCGACCTCGTGGCCGTCGCTCCGAAGGCTGCCGATCTGCTGGTCATCAAGAGCGCGCTCATCTCCAACGAGCGTGTTCAGGTGCCCGCATGGCTCGAGGTGGACATCGAGAAACTTCAGGGTAGTGTACTTGCTCTTCCGCAGCGCGATCAAATCGATCTGGACATTCGCGAGCAGCTCATCGTCGAACTTTACTCGAAATAATCGCGGCATAGTAAGGAGGCTTATCCCACATGACAGAGTTCATGAGGCCTACGGTAACAACGGAAGAAGTCAACGACACTGTCGCACGTTTCATAGTCGAGCCGCTCGAGCGTGGCTACGGCTACACGCTGGGCAACTGCATGCGCCGCGTTCTGCTCTCCTCGCTGGATGGTGCGAAAGCCACCGCCATCCAGATCGAGGGTGTGCAGCATGAGTTCACGACGGCCGAAGGCGTCATCGAGGATATCACCGATATCGTCCTGAATGTCAAGGGTCTTGTGTTCTCCGCACTGAACGATGATATCGAGGAAGCCACGGCGCATGTGTCGGCGGAGGGTCCTTGCACGGTGACGGGTGCCGATCTCGACATTCCCACCGAGTTCACGCTGGTCAACCCGGAGCACGTCATCGCTACGGTCGCCGACGGCGGTCAGCTGGACATGACGGTTCGCATCGGCGTGGGCCGCGGTTACGTGTCGGCCGAGCGCAACAAGCGCACGGAGGATCCCATCGGGGTCATCCATGTGGACTCGCTGTTCTCGCCGGTTCGCCGCTGCACGCTCAACGTCACCGACACCCGCGTGGGTCAGCGCACCGACTACGACAAGCTCGTGCTGGAAGTTGAGACTGACGGCAGCATCACGCCCACCGAGGCCGTGTGCCGCGCGTCCAACATCATCAACCAGTACATGGGCGCGTTTTTGAGCCTGTCCGACGTTGTCGACGAGGAGGAGGGCGAAATCCCGTCCATCTTCGCGCCGGAGGGCCAGGAGTCCAACGCCGAGCTGGACAAGCAGATCGAGGATCTCGACCTGTCCGTCCGCTCGTACAACTGCCTGAAGCGTGCCGGAATCCACTCGGTGCGCCAGCTCGTTGAGTTCTCCGAAAACGACCTGCTGAACATCAGAAACTTTGGTGCGAAGTCCATTGAAGAAGTGAAGGACAAGCTCATTTCCATGGACCTCAATTTGAAGCTATAGGAGATACGAATCATGCGACACAACTACAAGGGCCGCAAGCTGGGCACCGACTTCAGCCACACCAAGGCCATGAAGAAGAGCTTGGTGAACGCCCTGTTCCTGAACGACCGTATCAAGACGGTCGAGTCCCGCGCCAAGGAGATCCGTCCGAACGTGGATAAGATCATCACGTGGGCCAAGAAGGGCGACCTGCATTCCCGTCGTCTGGCCATCGCGGCTCTGGGCGACAAAGAACTCGTGCGCGAGATCTTCGAGAAGGTCGAGCAGGGCATGTTCGCCGACCGCCAGGGCGGCTACACCCGCATCATGAAGCTGGGCAACCGCAAGGGCGACAACGCTCCCATGGTTATCATGGAGCTCGTGACCGAGCCCGTGAAGAAGAAGGAAGAGCCGAAGCCCGCTGCCAAGAAGGCGACGAAGAAGGCCGCTCCGAAGAAGGTCGAGGCTGCGGAGGAGGCTCCGAAGGAGGAGGCCGCCGAGGCCAAGGCCGAGGAAGCCGCCGTCGAGGTTGCCGAGAAGGCCGAAGAGGCTGCCGCCGAGAACGCGGAAGCCGCCGAGGTCGAGACGGCCGATGCCAAGGAGGAAGAGGCTGCTAAGTAGCCTTTTCTTTTCAGATTGCTTTTCCGAACGGGGACCTGCGGGTCCCCGTTCTGCTTTTCAGAGGATGAAAATGAGACAAAGGGACAGGGTTAATGTCTCATCCATGCGCTGTCGCGCAGCCGTTTCAGTACCGTAGCGCTGCGGTGGTCGTGCGCGCAGGGCTTCCTCAGTACAATCGGGGTATGAACTCAGCACGCAAAGCGCGGTGCTTCGCGCCGTGCAAATGGAAAGGAGCCGACATGGATGGCACGACCACGAAGGAAGACGTCCGCATCGACAAGGATGATGCCGACGAGCTCAATCGGGAGGCGGCCGAAGACCTCGAGCGCATCGAAAACGAAGTGAAGCGCGAGGCCGAGCAGTACGTCGAGGCCGTCGACGGCGATGGCAACGAGAAGGAATCCGTGGAGGCGGCGGCTACGGCGTTCGATTTCGATCGCGCCGAAGCCGAGACGGAAGAGCTGCTTATCAAGACCACCGGCGAAGCCGACGAAGCGTAGCACGAAAACGATACCTCTATCTGAAAGGAACTATCATGGTTGATCGGGCTTACAAGACGGGCGACGCGTCCGTCGATATGAAGAACGGCGCGAAGGATATGGGCCACGACGTGAAGAACAACATGAAGGATGCCTACCACGAGGCCAAGGCCGGCATGAACGAGCGCAAGGCCGAGGATGCCGCCGCGAAGCGCGAGCACGAGGAAGCGCAGCGCACGGGCGACCCCGCGGCCGCTATGCGCGCGCAGCAGCACGAGCAGCGCAAGGATGAGAAGGGCGAAGGATTCATGGAGTCCGTCAAAGAGTCCATCGGCAAGGCCGGCGAGGCTATCAAAGATGCCGCCGTCGATGCCAAGGACAACGTAAAGCAGGGTGTCGAGAACATTCGCGAAGGCCGCTAGGCGCTCACGCGCTCGACCGTCAGCGGCGAGGGCGAAAGCGCTCTTACGCTGCTTTCGTCCTCGCCCCGGGCGCACTTGGAAACGAGCGCGCCCGGCATCCTCCGAAGCCCGTGGCCAGCGCCGCGGGCTTTTTCTTGCCGGTTGATTCACTCTTGAAAGGTCGTGCCATGGCTCCGTCTTCTTCCTCATCTGCTTCGTCCGCCTCGCGCGGACGCGGCAAGGGGTTCGCGCTTGTTGCGGCCGTGTATCTGCTGGGCCTGTTCATCGGGGCGCTCGATACCGGCATCGTCACGCCTGCCCGCACGGTCATCCAGAGCGATCTGGGCATCGGCGAGCAGATGGGCGTGTGGATCATCACCATCTATACGCTTGCCTACGCGGCCGCCATTCCGGTGATGGGCAAGCTGGCGGACCGTTCGGGACGCAAGTACGTGTACCTTGCGAGCATCCTGCTGTTCGGTGTCGGGTCGCTTCTATGCGGGTTGGCGCAGGACGTGGGGAGCTTTTGGATGCTGTTAGCCGCGCGCGCCGTGCAGGCGGTGGGCGGAGGCGGCATCGTGCCTGTTGCCACGGCCGAGTTCGGCACGACGTTTCCTCCCGAGAAGCGCGGGCTGGCGTTGGGTCTGGTAGGCGGCGTGTACGGCATTGCCAACATCTTCGGAGCGTCGGCCGGCAGCCTGATCCTATCGGTGTTCGGGCAGGCCAACTGGCAGTTCATCTTCTACGTGAACGTTCCCATCTGCGCCTTCATCGTGGTGGCGGGGCTGTTCGTGCTGCCGAACACGCGAGCCGAGCAGGTGAAGCCCATCGACGGGTGGGGCATTGCAGTGCTGGTGGCGATGGTGTTGTCGCTGCTGTACGGACTGAAGAACCTCGATTTCTTCGATCTGGGAGCATCTGCGACCTCGTCTGACGTGTGGCCGTTCTTGCTCGCGTTCGTCGTGCTGCTTCCGGTGTTCGTGCTGATCGAGCGCCGCGCGGCCGACCCGGTGCTCAACCTGTCGTACTTCCGCGACCGCGACATCGTGATCACGTTGGTGCTGTCGGTGATCACCGGCGTCATCCTGATGGGCATCATCTTCATCCCGCAGTTCGCCGAGAACGTGCTGAAACTGCCCTCGGGCAGCGGCGGCTACGTAGTCATCGTGCTGGCGGCGTTCGCCGGGGTGGGAGCGCCGGTGTCGGGCAAGCTCATCGATCGCTTCGGCGTGAAGGCGGTGCTCGCGTTCGGGCTGGCGGCTTCGGCTGCGGGAGCGATGTTCCTGGCGCTGGTGGCCACGCAGTTCGCGAATATGGCGACGCTCATCATCAGCCTCGTGGCCATCGGCATCGGGATGGGCTTCACGATTGGAACGCCGCTCAACTACATGATGCTGGCGAAGACGAAGGAGCGCGAGGCGAACTCGGCGCTGGCGACGCTGTCGCTGGTGCGCTCGGTGGGCACGGCGGTCGCGCCTGCCGTGCTGGTTGCGTTCATCGCGCATGCGGGCATGGCCATTCCCGATCGCATCATGGGCGTTCTGCCCGATGCGCCGGGCGGGCAATCGATTGCGCAGCTAGCGAGCGGGCAAGCGCAGGGAGGCGATGGCGCTGGGTTGCCCGACGATCTTCAACAGCTGATGAAGGGGTCGGATGTGACCACGATCGTCGCGAACGTGAAGACGCTGGCAAAAACCGAGATCGAACAGGAAGCTGCTTCGGCGGGCATGCCGGCCGAAGCCGTCGACGCGGCGGAGCAACAGTACCTCGCCGCCATCGACGATCGGGCAGGCGACATAGAAAGCACGTTCCAGAGCACGGTCGACGAAGGCTTTCGCGGTGCGTTTCTGCTGGTGGGGATTTGCTCGCTCGTGGGGTTGGCGCTGCTTGCGCTCTACCGGGAAGACAGGCCGCGGCCCGGGCAGGCGAAGGGGGAGCCGGCGCGCTGATCGCGCGGAATTGTCACCCTGGTCGTCGCGCGGGAAACGCCGTTGTGGCATACTGCCAGCATGCGTATCAACGTCAGTTCGTACATCCCCGGAACCTCTGCTGTGCACGCGTGCGACGCACGCGTGAAAATCGTGCTGCTTGCGGCGTATTCCGTCACGCTGTTTTTGGTGCGTTCTTGGATGGGCTTGGGGCTGTGCGCTTTGCTGTTCGTCACGGTGGCGACGGCGTCGCGCATTCCGGCGCGACGGTTCTTCGGTTTGCTCGTGCCGGTGTACGTGATCGTGGCGTTCACCGTGCTGTTCAACGGGTTCTCGCTTGACGTGGGGCAGGCTGCGAGCGCGGCTCCGCCGGCCTTGGGCGATGTGTCGGCGGGAGTGCTCGCCGCATGGGAGCCGGTGGCGCTGATCGGGTCGTTCGGGCTGGTGCCGGCAGGGCTTGCGCGTGGCCTTTTCTTCGCGGTGCGCATCGTGCTGCTGGTGGTGGCCAGCCTTACGGTCACGTACACGACGACTTCCACCGAGCTGACCGACGCGTTGGGCTTCTTCCTGAGGCCGCTCAAGCGTTTGGGCGTTCCCACCGACGACATCGCCATGGTGTTCTCGTTGGCGCTGCGGTTCATCCCGGTGACGGCCGAGGAGTTCGGTCGCGTGCACGACGCCCAATGGGCGCGAGGTGCTTCGTTTGCCGAGGGCAGCCTGTGGGAACGGCTGCGCGCGTGGCAGACGGTGCTGATTCCCCTGTTTGTCGGGTTGTTCCGGCGTGCCGATTCGCTGGCTGTCGCCATGGACGCGCGCTGCTACGGCGCCCCTGATGTCGAACGCACCTCGCTTGCGCCGCGCGCGTTCTCGGGGCGCAGCGGCCTCGTGCTGGCGGTGGGCTTGCTGGCGTGCATCGGTCTGGCCGTGTGGCTGTAGTAGTGCTATCACATCATTTGATGTCATTCGGCATGCTTTCATGGTATACTGATCACATCAAATGATGTGATGCGGGGTGAGCGATGGGGACGGTTGCAGAACGCTGGAAGATCGAAGCGGTGTTGGCGCTGGTGCGGCAGGTTGAAGCCTGCGATTTCTTTGTCGCTGGCGAATACAATCCATCCAGCAAAACGAGGGCTTTCATGAGGTTGGTGGAATTCGACTATCGTGACGTGCGCCGGATTATGCGAGGGCTTGAAGTCGAAGACTATTGCGAGGGGCCGCTATCTGACGACAAAGGTCGCCCTCATGATCTATGGGTGTTCGGAGCCTATGTGGCGCAATTCGAAACATATATAAAATTTGCGATCTACGTTATTCAGGGAACGGTGAAATCGATCTGCGTTTCGTTCCATGAGGCGGAACGACCTCTTTCGTATCCGTATAGAAAGGCATCGTGACATGACGTGCACGAAATCGCTGCTTTGCCCGGAATGCTGGGAGGAAGTTGACGCGACATACGAGATACGGCACCATGTCGAGCAAGTCCGAGGCGTGACGGTCGAGGCCGATATCGAACATTACGTTTGCCCGAAATGCGGTGAATCTATCGGATGGGCGCCGATCGTGGATAAGGGTCTTCATAAGCTCTACCACGCGTACCAAGAAAAGATGGGGCTGATGCTGCCCGAGGAGATCGTTGCGCTGCGTAAGAAATACGGGTTCTCGCAGCGAGTGCTCGCGGCGATTCTCGACATCGGCGTGGCCAGCTTGCAACGGTACGAGCGGGGGTGCCTCGCTTCCGATTCCCATGCGCAGCTGCTAGCCAACGCGCGCGATCCGCGCTTCTTGCTGAAGTGCCTGGAACGGGGCGCGCGCAAGCTTTCTGACGAAGAGCGCGCCAAAGCGTGCGATACGGTGCGGAAGCGCGGTCTCTTCCGGGTCGACTACGCGGTGGTTCGGCTCAACGTGCTGGACGAGATCGCGAAGGAAAAGACGCTGGATACGGGCATGCGCGCGTTCGATTCGGATCGCATGCGCGAGACGGTGGTCTACCTTGCCCGGCATGTTCACGATCTGTATCGCACGAAGCTGAACAAGGTGCTGTTCTATCTGGATTTCGCTGCCTACCGCGACGGCGGGGAAGGTTTCACGGGTCTGCGCTATGCGAAGGCGCCGTTCGGTCCGGTTCCCGACCAGTTCGAGCTGCTGGTTGC
This sequence comes from Eggerthella sp. BIOML-A4, assembly GCF_009875575.1. Classification (NCBI taxonomy): domain Bacteria; kingdom Bacillati; phylum Actinomycetota; class Coriobacteriia; order Eggerthellales; family Eggerthellaceae; genus Eggerthella; species Eggerthella sp. BIOML-A4. Next base: position 17,265 of record NZ_WWRX01000001.1, read on the forward strand.
CGGTCTCGTCGACGACGAGGCGCTCGCATTGCGCGAACAGGGCGACGGCCAGGTGATCGTTGCGGGACGCGCGGAGGATCCCATCTGTTTTTCTGCATCCGACCTGAGCCTGCTCGACGCGGTATGCTCGTTCGCCAACGGCTTCGCTTCAACGTCGGCGTTATCCGAGTTCTCCCATGGCGAGCGAGGCTGGCGCGAGACGGAGGTGGGGGGCATCATCTCGTACGAGTACGCCGCGCACCTTCTCTGGGCTTCGTGATCGGGCTAGCGCGTTGAAGAGGTAGGGCTCGCGTTTCGCCCTCTCGACCGCTTGTCGACAATGGCGGGAAAACGGCCAAAGGGACGAACGCTGCGCTTCCGACGTGCTATGATTACCGCGAAGTGCATCTTTGCCGTGGCGATGCGGCAAAGCGGGAAAACCTACTAGGAGGCATGCATGAGCGTCATCATCGATGTGTTCGGTCGCGAGATTCTGGACTCGCGCGGCAACCCGACCGTGGAAGTTGAAGTGGTGCTGGAAGACGGCGCGTTCGGCCGTGCCGCGGTGCCGTCGGGCGCTTCGACGGGCGCGTTCGAGGCCGTCGAGCTGCGCGACTGCGACAAGGGCCGCTATCTCGGCAAGGGCACACTGGATGCTGTCGCCCACGTGAACGAGGAGATCGCCGAGGCGCTCATCGGCGTCGAGGCCGACGATCAGCGCTTTATCGACGACATCATGCTGCAGGTGGACGGCACCGACAACAAGGGTGCCTTGGGCGCGAACGCCATCCTTGGCGCGTCGCTGGCCTGCGCCAAGGCTGCTGCCGAGTCGGCTGAGCTGCCGCTGTACAAGTACGTCGGCGGCGCGAACGCGCACCTGCTGCCCACGCCCATGATGAACATCCTCAACGGCGGCGTGCATGCTGACAACAACGTGGACTTCCAGGAGTTCATGATCATGCCGGTGGGCGCGAGCACGTTCGCCGAGGCGCTGCGCTGGTGCGCCGAGATCTACCACACGCTGAAGAAGGTGCTGCATGACGCGGGCCTCGGCGGCGGCGTGGGTGACGAGGGTGGCTTCGCCCCCAACTTCAAGACGAACGAAGAGCCGCTCGAGTACGTGACGAAGGCGTGCGAGGCTGCCGGTTACAAGCCCGGCGTGGACATCATGTTCGCCATGGACCCGGCATCCACCGAGTTCTACGACGCCGATAAGAAGAAGTACGTGCTGGCGGGCGAGGGCCGCGAGCTGACCAGCGCCGAGATGGTGGACTATTGGGAAGCGCTCGTGAACAAGTACCCCATCGTCTCCATCGAGGACGGTATGGCCGAAGAGGATTGGGACGGCTGGAAAGAGCTGACCGACCGCATCGGCGACCGCGTGCAGCTGGTGGGCGACGACCTGTTCGTCACCAACTCCAAGCGCCTGGCCAAGGGTATCGAGCTGGGCTGCGCGAACGCCATCCTCATCAAGGTGAACCAGATCGGCAGCCTGACCGAGACGCTGGAGGCCATTGAGATGGCGAAGCAGGCCGGCTATGCATGCGTCATGAGCCACCGCTCCGGCGAGACCGAGGACACCACCATCGCCGACCTGGCCGTCGCTTGCAACACCGGCCAGATCAAGACGGGCGCGCCCTGCCGCAGCGACCGCGTGGCGAAGTACAACCAGCTGCTCCGCATCGAGGAAGAGTTGGACACCGCCGCCCAGTACGCCGGCATGAACGCCTTTTACAATATCAACCGCTAACGGTTGCGAGAGCTTGACGGCTCTTTAGCTTCGCGAAACGAGAAGGGCTGCCTTTGGGCAGCCCTTCTTCATGAGCGGGAAAAGGCTTTGCCCTACGCTCCCCGGTGCATGTCCATGTCGGGGGCGGGGTGCTCCAGCACTCCCTGCTCCAGCATTTCGCCGCTTTGGCGCACGTAGTCGTCGGCGGGGAAGGTGCACATGGACGCAATCTCCTCGTCGGTCAGCGCGCGCTTCACGCGCGCCGGCGTGCCCATGATGAGGCTGCCCGGCGGGAACTCCTTGCCCTCTGTCACCAGCGATCCTGCCCCGATCAGGCTGTTCGCGCCGATCTTCGCGCGGTTCATCACGATGGAGCCCATGCCCACCAGCACGTTTTCGCCCAGCTCGCACCCGTGCAGGATGGTGCCGTGGCCTACGGTGCAATGCGGCCCCACGATGCAGGGCACGTCGAAATCCACGTGGACGACCGTGTTCTCCTGCAAGTTGGACTCGTCGCCGATGACGACGGGCGCGTCGTCGCCGCGGATCTGCACGCCGGCGAACACGCTGGCGTCGCGGCCGATGGTCACGTCGCCCACGATGCCAGCCGACGGCGCGATGCGGGCGGTGGGATGGGCTTTCACGCGGTGGTACAGGGGCGTTTCTTCTGAGGTCATGGGCGTCTCCTTGTGTGCGAGGGTTCGGTGTCCTTCCATTATCGCGAACCTGGGGGCGAGGGGCTATCGTCAGATCATGGCGATTGGGTGGAGCGCCCCCCCTTGAAGCCCGCGTACGACTGCCGATGCTGCCAAACTTCCTGCGCAACACTATACTGCAAGCGCTATAATGAGCCGCACGAAGGAAAAGGATGTGCAACCATGCCAGAAATGATCTCACTTGAAGAGGCCCGTGCGCTCGTGTTGTCCCATGCGGCGCCCCTGCCGGTGGAAACCGTGCCCGTGTTGGAAGCGGTCGGCCGCGTGGCCGCCGCCGATTTGAAGAGCGATATCGACATCTCGCCGTTCGCCCATTCGGCGATGGACGGGTTCGCGGTTCGGGCCGCCGAGCTTGCCGAGGCGTCGCAGGAAGCGCCGGTCGAACTGGACGTCGTGGCCGAGATCGCGGCGGGCGACGTGTTTGAAGGCTCTATCGAGGCCGGGCAGTGCGTGCGCATCATGACCGGCGCGCCCATGCCCGACGACGCAGACTCCGTGGTGAAATACGAGATCGTCGACGTGGTGACCGGCGACGGCAAGCCCGGCAGCCGCGTGGCGTTCTCCGCCCCCACCGCCGTGCGCTCCAACGTGCGCGAGGCCGGGGAAGAGGCGAAGGCGGGCGAGACGGTGGTGTCGAAGGGCGAGGTCATCGGCTCGGCCGGCGTCGGGTTCCTCGCGGGATGCGGCATCGTGGAGGTGCCGACGCATCGGCGTCCGCGCGTGGCCGTCATCTCCATCGGCTCCGAGCTGGTGGATCCCACAGTCGTGCCCACGCCCGGCAAGATCCGCAACTCGAACAGCTACGCGCTTGCCGCCTGCGCGCAAGCAGCGGGTGCGGTACCCGTCATCCTGCCCATCGTGGAGGATACGAAGGAGGCGCTTGCGGCGGCGGTGTCCGCGGCGGCGGACGCGTACGACTTCGTCGTGACCAGCGGCGGGGCGTCGAACGGCGACTTCGACTTCATCAAGCCCGTGGTGTCCGAGTTGGGCGAGCTGCTGATGACCACGGTGAACATTCGTCCCGGCAAGGCCCAGACGTTCGGCATCGTGCGCGGTACGCCCGTGTTCGGCCTGCCCGGCAACCCGGCGGCGGCGTACGTGGGCTTCGAGATGATCATCCGCCCCGCGCTGCGCAAGATGCAAGGGTATGCGCATTTCGAGCGCCCGTCGGTGATGGCGAAGCTATCGCGCGACGTGAAGAAGAAGGACCCGCGCCGCATCTTCCTGCGCGGCACGCTGTACAAGAACGATGAGGGCGAATACGTGGTGGCGCCCGCCAAGAACCAGAGCTCGGGCCTGTTCGGAGTCATCCAGCGCAGCAACTGCATGGCCATCCTGCCGGAAGGCCTCGACTCTCGCACTGCCGGCTCGCTTGTGCAGTGCGTCCTGCTCGACGTTTCCGAGGAAGTGAGTTTGTAAGATGGAACAGAACATCACCTTCGCCATTATCACGTGCTCGGATACGCGCGGCATGAAGGAGGATACGGCCGGCGCAGCGCTGGAGACGCTGATCGCCGAAAACGGTTGGGAGTGCAAGAGCCACGTGGTGGTGCCCGACGAGCGACCGTTCATCGCGTCGGCCATTGTGCGCGCCTGCGACGAGCAGGACGTGGACGTGGTGCTGACCTGCGGAGGCAGCGGGCTCTCGCTGCGCGACGTGACGCCCGAGGCCACGATGGACGCGTGCGATCGCAACGTGCCCGGCATAGCCGAAGCCATGCGCGCGCATTCGCTGGCCATCACGCCGTACGCCATGCTGTCCCGCGCGCTGTGCATGCAGCGCGGCCGTCACCTGGTGATCAACCTGCCCGGCAGCGAGAAGGCTGCCCGCGAGAACTGGGACGGCGTGGTGAAAGCCCTGCCGCACGCCGTGAAGATGATGGCCGGCGGCGGGCATTAGGAACCGCTTCCCCGCGGTGTTTGACGTATGCGACTGAACTTTCCTATCGTAAGGGTTTCTTCGTACGCAGGGGAGTCGGTTTTTGTTTGCGCGGGCAGCGATAGTATCGGTAGCGAGTCGGATTTTGGCAAAAATTTCGAGGTAGGAAGATGTCATCTGCATCTAACTCTACGGTTCAGGCTGTATGGAAAAACATGACCTGGGATTATTGTCGAAACGAGCTGGGCAAGGCATCCTATAGTGCAAGTATTCCTTGGCTAACATCTTCTTACCTCGAAATTTTTGCCAAAATCAGGGAAGTCGGCGAACGACCGCTGTGTTGCCACACGGGAGAACTGTTCGATCAGAATCCCACGGTCATGTGCAGGTGGTAGAACACGATGCGGGTGACGAAGACGGCTGCGAGCGCGAGCAGGCTGGCGGTGGCTCTCAGTGCGAGTGTCGTGCGGCGGGATTGGACGCGCTTCATCGACAGGCCGGCTATTGCGAGTGCGATCGCGCCTACGATGAGATGCGCGCCGATGACAGCAGGATAGGAAGGCGCGAGCGTGCTGGCTGCGAACTCGTTGTTCGCGATGGCGGGAAGGCTCTCCTGGTGCAGTGCGAGCACGACGGTCCCCGCCACGAGCGCGGGCGCCGCCAGTACGACGAGCGCGCGCTCGAGCGCGCGCGGCCGCACCTGCGCCAGCTCCAGGAACAGGAGCCCCAACACAGGGCCTGCCAGCAACGCTGCCAACACGAGGTTCGCCGGCGTGAATGCGGTATCCCAGGTAGGAACCGTGTCCACGTTGTACGCCATGGACGTGCACGCGATAAGCGCGATTCCTGCCAGACAGGCCAACGCCAGCCATGGCTTCGCCACGGCATCGGGAAAGCGCTCCTTGAACGCCATCATCCAGTACGAACCTACCAGGAACAGGAACGCGACAGCGCTCAGAACCTCGTTGGACAGCGGCGAGCGGCCGACGCCCGAGAACACGTGCAGCGCGTTCGCGGGCGTTCCGAGGTGCGTGGCCGAGGCGATGAACCCGATCAGAACCACGCTGAACGGCAGCGCGATCATACGGTCGATGCGCACTGAGGCCGTGCGGTCGCGCGACCAGAGCCGCACGAGCGCGAGTGCCAGGAACGCAACGACGCCCGCCGGTGCGAGCGAGGTGAACAGGCCCAGCGAGAAGGCGTCGAATCCGCTGGTCATAGATGAAGCTCCGTTCGGTTCACGATGCTGCCTCCCTGCTTTTCGGCTCGTTCGGCCGCAGGCGACGGCAGGATGAGGAGGTTGGGGCGCGTGGCCGATTCGTCCGGCAGCGGCAGGATGGAGCGCACTGCGTCGGGGTGGCGGTCGGTCAGCTCGGACGTCAGCCCGAACTCCAGCGCGCGCAGCGGGCAGGCTTCCACGCAGACAGGCTGCTCGCCGTCGACGAGGCGGTCGCGGCAGCCGTCGCACTTGCTGCTGCGTTTCAGGCGCGCGTCGATATGCGGTGCGTGGTAGGGGCAGGCCATGGTGCAGTAGCCGCAGCCGATGCACTTGGTGGCATCGGGCCAGACCAGCCCGAGCTCGTCTTTATGCATGGCGCCGGTGGGGCATACGCGGGTGCACACGGGGTTGTTGCAGTGGTTGCACGAGATGGACACGTGGTAGGCGAACGCGTCCTGCGAGAACGTCCCGTCGACATCGGGTTGCCAGGAGCCGCCTTCGTAGTCGATGACCATGCGGAAGGCCATGTCCGGTCCGTGGTCATGGTAGTCCTTGCACGCTATGACGCAGGTTCTGCACCCGGTGCAGCGCGTATTGTCGTAAAAGAAGCCCCGTGGCATAATGCCGCTTTCGGTCGGAAACGATGGAAGACGAAGACGATTCTACCACGAAGGCCCGTCGATTCCCCGGAGCCCGTTCGGGCGGCGCCGTGCGCGGGGAAGCCCCGTCCTGGGGAAGGGGGCCTTCGTTCGAAGATGCGAAGGGGCGCCCCTGCGGCGCCCCTTCGAGTGGCGGATGCCGGTTAGGCCACGCCCGTCACTTCCTTCTCATTGGCGATGGCGCCAGTGGTGTCGCCGGGCTCCTTCGCCGCCGGGCACGGCAGGATTGCGATGGAGGGCGTCGTCTCGTCGGGCGACGGCATCGGCGCAATGCCTGCCACCGTTCCTTCGTGCTTCGCCCTCAGCTCCTCGATGTCGCCGAACTCCAGCGCGCGCAACGGGCAGGCCTCCACGCAGATGGGGCTCTTGCCCTCGGCCACGCGGTCGGCGCAGCCGTCGCATTTCACGCCCTTGCCCAGGGCCTTGTCCACGATGGGCACGTTGTAGGGGCACGTCTCCACGCAGGCGCCCACGCCCGTGCATTTTTCCTGGTTGATGTGCACCAGGCCCGTCTTGGTATCCTTCTCGATGGCACCCTGCGGGCACTTGGCCATGCAGGCCGGCATCGCGCAGTGCTGGCAGCCCAGCGACACGTGGTAGGCGAACGCGTCGGACGTGAAGGTGCCGTCGCCCACGTCGCTCCAGGCGCCGCCCTCGTAGTCGTACACCTTGCGGAATGCGATGGTGGCGGACAGGTCCTTGTAGTCCTTGCACGCCATCTCGCAGGTGCGGCAACCCGTGCAGCGCGTGCTGTCGAAGAAAAATCCGTACTGAGTCATGTGGTCCTCCCCCCGTTAGGCTTTCGTGATCTGGGCGATGATGGAGTGCGCCGGGCCGTTGCCCTTGGCAAGCGGCGTCGGGCGGTACGTGGTCAGCGTGTTGACGCACGCGCCCTCGTCCACGCGGTCGCCGTTCATGTCGGCCTTGTGCCACGCGCCCTGCGGGATGCCGATGGTGCCCGGGATGATGCGCGACGTGACCAAAGCCTCGATGCGGATCTCGCCGGCGGGGCTCTTCACGGCCACCGTGTCGCCGCTGGCGATGCCGCGCGACTCGGCGTCGGCGGGGTTGATCCACAGCTGCTGGCGCGCCACCTGCTCCAGCTCGGGGATGAAGCCGAAGGAGGAGTGGGTGCGGCTCTTGTGATGGAAGCCCGTGCAGTACAGCGGGTACTCGTCGGTCACCGAGCCGTAGCCCTGGAAGCCGGGCGTGAACACGGGGATGGGGTTGATGACGTCGCCCTCTTCGAGCTCCCACGTGGCGGCGATCTCGGCCAGCTGCTCGGAGTAGATCTCGATCTTGCCCGACGGCGTGGACAGCGGGTTCTTCACCGGGTCGGTGCGGAAGTCCACCAGGCCGATGGCCGGCTCCAGCGGACGCTTGTACACGCCTTGGGCCTTGATCTCGTCCCAGGTGGGCATGTTGCCGTCGGCTTTCGCGCCGGCCTCGTAGAGCTCCTTGATCCAGTCTTCCTGCGTCTTGCCCTCGGTGAACGCGTCCTTCTTGCCGAACTTGTCGGCGATGTCGGCGCATACGTCGTAGCTGGAGCGGCACTCGCCCGGCGCTTCCTGCGCGGGCCCGCCCACGACGACGGCGGTGTAGTATTCGGAGTAGCCCTGCGTCTGCATGTTCAGCTGCTCGGAGCGCATGGCGTCGGGCAGCAGAATGTCGGCGTACTTGGCGGAGTCGGTCATCACGGTGTCCCACACCAGGATGAACTCCAGCTTGCTCTCGTCTGCCAAAACGTCGTGCGTGTAGTTGATGTCGCCGTGCTGGTTCGTGATGCAGTTGCCCGCGTAGTTCCACAGGAACTTGATGTCGTTGTTCAGCTTGTCGGCGCCCACGATGCCGGCGTTGGTGGCCGTCATCTCCTTGCCGTGGTCCACGGCGTTGATCCACTGGTACACCGGGATGGCCGTCTTGATGGGGTTCTCGAACGGCAGGCTTCCCACGAGATAGGTGGGCGGTTCGGCCTCGCGCTGGCCGGTGTTCGTGCCGGGCAGGCCGATCTTGCCGATGAGCACGGGCAGCATGCAGATGGCGCGCGACGTGTCCTCGCCGTTCGTGTGGCGCTGCGGGCCCCAGCCTTGGCAGATGAACGGCGCCTCGGCGGCGGCGATGTCGGCTGCCAGCTGCTTGATGCGCTCGGCCGGGATGCCGGTGATGGGGGCGGCCCACTCGGCGGTCTTCTCTACCATGTCGTAGCCGGTGCCCATGATGTAGTCCTTGTAGGACTTGTTCTGGCCCTTGGCGCTCTCGGGCATGGTGTCCTCGTCGTAGCCGACGCAGTACTCGTCCAGGAAGCCCTTGTCCACCTGGTCGTTCGCGATCCACTCGTGCGCGATGGCGGACGCCAGCGCGGCGTCGGTGCCGGGACGGATGGGCAGCCACTCGTCCGGGTGTCCCGAGCACGACTCGTTCATGCGGTAGTCGATGTTGACGATCTTGCCGCCGCGGCCGGTGACGGACTCGCGCACCTTCGCGAAGTCCCACACGGCGTTCGCGCCGCCCATGCGGGTTTCCGCCGGGCTGTTGCCGAACATCACCACAAGGTCGGAGGCGCGCTCGGCCTCGGAGAACGAGGAAGCGTGCACGTTGTCGTACGGGCTGCACTTGCTGCCGTACATGAAGGGCAGCGCCACCTGCAGCATGTGGGTGGAGTAGTCGTACGCCTGGTTGATGTAGCCGCCCAGCAGGCCCAGCAGGCGCAGGCCCGGCTGCTTGCCGGTGGTGGAGTACATGCCGGTGGCGTAGTTCACGTAGATGGCCTCGTTGCCGTACGTGTCGATGACGCGCTTCAGCTCGCTGGCGATGGTGTCGATGGCCTCGTCCCAGCTGATCTCCTCGAACTTGCCTTCGCCGCGCTTGCCGACGCGCTTCATGGGCTTCGTCAGACGATCGGGGCTGTTGATCCAACGGCGCATGGAGCGGCCGCGCAGGCAGGCGCGCGCCTGCAGATCGACGTCGCCGGTGTTGTCGGACTCCATGTAGACGATCTTGCCGTCCTGGGAGTGCCACTGGAAGACGCAGTTGCCGCCGCAGTTGACGTTGCACTGGCTCCACGAGATCTGGTCGGTCGATGCGCCAGCGCCCTCGCTTGCGGCGCCCTTCTCGTCCTTCGGCGCGCAGCCGTACAGCGCGGTCGATCCGGCAGCGCCGGCAAGCGCCAGGCCGGCCAGCGATCCCTTGACGAACGTGCGGCGCGATACGCTCGATTCGTTCATGGTCATGGTTCCCTCCTCTTGCTTCGATTGTTCCTCTCGCCTGTTCCAAAGTACCGGAAACAGCTGGCGGGGGAATCACACTCGTCATGTGATTTAAGAACAAAACCCCAGGTAGGAGTCATCACTATTCTCTGAATCCCCCGTTTCGGAGCCGACGGCTATGCTACCATGCGAAGCGTCGTGCAAGCTGGGATAGGAGGGGTCGTGGAGCAAAGCTCATCGCGCATGCATGTGTCCAGTTGGGGCTACGCATGTTTTCTCACGGTGAACGCCACGTCCATTTGGGGCGGTGTCTTCCCGTTTCTGCCGCTCGAATTCCAGACGGCGGAGATCACCCTCACGTTCTTCCTAGCCCAGGCGCTCGCGTTCGGCGGCGCGTTCGTAGCCAGCATGCTCGGATCGTACTACTTTCCGCGCGGCGCGCGTGTGATGCTGGTGTCGCTGAGCGCGCTGTTGGTGTTCGCCGGGTCGGCCTGCCTTATCGCGGCCATGTACGTGCAGGCGGCCACGCTCCCGCTGGTGTTCGCCGGTGGCGTGTTGCTGGGCATCGGGTGCGCGGGCATGTTCATGCTATGGCAGCGCTACTTCGCGTCGCTGCCGTCGGCCGAGGGCAACTTGCGGCTCATCGTGGGCACGGCCATCGCGCCGCTCATCTACTTTGCGCTGTACCTCGTGCCCATCGCGCTGACGGCTTTCCTCATACCGCTCGTGTTCGTGCCCTTGTGCGGCCTTTGCATCGCGCTTTCGGTGCGCGAGATGCACGTGGACCAGCCTATGTTCGAGGACGTGCCGCAGCAGCATCCGCGCGTGTATCGGCAGGTGGTGGCCGACTATTGGCGCAGTGCGCTGTGCGTGGGGTCGCTCGCGTTCGCCAGCGGCGTCATCCGCGGCATCGCGCTTCTGCACGAGGATATCGGCGCAGTGGTGAACAGCGCGTCGATGCTGGGCTCGTTGGTGTCGGCGGTGGTGCTGTTGGTGCTGTGGTACCGCATGAGCTTCCGGTTCGGGCTGACCTCGGTGTTCCGTGTGGTGTATCCGCTCATCATCACGGGGTTCTTGCTGCTGCCGTTTTTGGGTGCGACCTATCTCAACCTGTTCGCGGCGCTTACGTACATGGTGTTCTCGCTAGTGCAGATGCTCATGATGATGCAGTGCGCGCAGATCTCGCGCGACCGCGGCATCAACCCGGTGTTCATCTACGGGTTCTTCGGCGGCGTGGCCTACATCATGCAGAGCGCCGGCTTCTTGCTGGGCTGGGTGAGCGACTTCATGTGGATCGGCGGTCGCGAGTGGTTGTTCATCGTGGCCATGGTATCGAGCTACGTGCTGGGCCTCACGCTGCTGGCGGCCACGGGCACGCTGTTCAAATCGCTGGCGGCGAAGGGCACGGTGACGGCCGATCCCATCGAGTTCCTGGCGGTCGGCGCGCCGGAGGAGCCGCGGCAGCAGAAGGCGGCGAAACCTGCGGCAAAGCGCCGACGGAATCGCCCTTCGGCATCCGAAGACGCGGGCGTCATCCGCGATCGCACGTCGAAGCAATGTCTCATGCTGCAGGAGGCGCACGGGTTGTCGACGCGCGAAACGGAGGTCATGGAGCTTATCGCGCGCGGGAACAGCATGGCCGCCATCGCCGAGCGCCTGGTCATCAGCGAGAACACCGTGCGCACGCACGCGAAGCACATTTACACGAAGCTCGACATCCACCGTCGTCAAGAGCTGTTGGACATGCTGCATGAATGAGGGCGGGCTTCGCCACGATCCCAAGTGCTATACTGATGCCCGATCGACTGAAAGGCGTAGAGCATGGCACAGGATCTTCCCAACGGGTTCACCGGTTTCTCGCAACGCAGGCCCAACGGCTTCGTGTCGGCGAGCGCGGCGATGGGTACGCCGCGATACGTAGGCGAGCAGCCTCCGGCGGGCAACGCGGCCAACAAGGGCGCGTACGAGGCGGCCACGGCGGCGTTCAGCAGCGGAGCGGAGGGCGCGTTCCAGTACGCGCGCGACCACGCGCGGCCCGACGGCGAGCCGGCCCAATTCGACCCCGACAAGCTGCGCCTCATTCCCGACGTCGACCGCCGCTGGTCGTGGACCGAGATCGACCTCAACGCCATCCGTCATAACACGAGCGCCGTCAAGCAGCGCATCGACAACGGCGTGCGCCTCATGGCCGTGGTGAAGGCCGACGGATACGGTCACGGCGCGGTGCGCTGTGCCAAGACCGCGCTCAACTCCGGCGCCGACTACCTGGGCGTGGCCACGGTGAACGAAGCCATCGAGCTGCGCGAGGCGCTGGTAAACGCGCCCATCCTCGTTCTTTCGCAGCCGCCCGAGACGGCCATCCCGCTGCTTCTGGCTTACAAGGTCATGCCGAGCGTCTATACCTCCGAGTTCGCCATCCAGTACGCCGAGGCCGCCGACGCGTACGGCGTGCGCGCTCCGTACCACCTGGCGGTGAACACGGGTATGAACCGCATCGGCGTGCGCCACGACGAAGTGGTCGAGTTCATGGGGCAGGTGAGCTTCCATCGCGCGCTCGACCTCGTGGGCACGTTCACGCACTTCGCCACGGCCGACTCCGCGGAGACGTTGGACTTCCAGATCCAGGTGAAGCGGTTCATCGAGGCCGTCACGGCGCTGCGCACGGCAGGCGTCAACCCCGGCATCGTGCATGCGGCGAACTCGGCCGCGGCCATCCGCTATCCTGACGTGCAGTTCGACATGGTGCGCCTGGGCATAGCCATGTACGGCCTGCATCCGTCGGGCGTCACGCGCCCGATGATCGACCTGCACCCCGCCATGAGCGTGCACGCGCGCATCACCGACGTGCGCACCGTGCCCATGAGCGAGGGCGTGAGCTACGGCATGAACTACCGCAGTCCCGGCAGCGTGAAGATATGCACCGTGCCCGTGGGGTACGCCGACGGCCTGCGTCGCGGCCTGTCGGGGCGCACCGACGTGATCCTCAAGGGGCAGCGCTGCCATCAGGTGGGCAACATCTGCATGGACCAGTGCATGTTCGAGGTGGATCTGCGGGTGTACGGCAGCCGGCGCCGGCTCGATCCGATGATTGGCGACGAGGTGCTGCTGGTGGGACGCGAGGGCGATTCCGTGATCACCCTCGACGACATGGCGAACACGCTGGGCACCATCAACTACGAGCTGGCCTGCGGGTTCAGCTTGCGCATGCCGCGCGTGTACGTGTAGGAAAGGGGATTCGCATGACCAAGCCGCATATTCCGCTCGACGAGATACGCGCGCAGGTGGAAGGGTGCCGCAAGTGCCCCTTGGCCGACGGCCGCACGCAGACGGTGTTCGGCGTGGGCAATCCCGAAGCACGCGTCATGATCATCGGCGAGGCGCCGGGCAAGAACGAAGACCTGCAAGGCGAGCCCTTCGTGGGCGCGGCGGGCAAGTACCTCAACGAGCTGCTGGCCGTCGCCGGGCTCGTCCGCGAGGACGTGTTCATCGCGAACGTGCTGAAGTGCCGCCCGCCCGGAAACCGCGACCCGCGTCCCGAGGAGATCGAGCTGTGCACGCCGTACCTGCGCGAGCAGACGCGCACCATCGATCCCGAGTTCCTGGTGACGCTGGGGAACTTCTCCACGAAGTTCATCCTGAAGACGGATATCGGCATCACGCGCCTGCACGGCACCGTGCAGCGCGCCGGCAAGTTCAAGGTGTTCCCCATCTTCCACCCGGCGGCCGCGCTGTACGACGGTTCCAAGCGCGAGGCGCTGGAGAACGACTTCGCCACGCTGGGCGAGCTGTTGCGCGCAAGCGAAGCCGAACGGGCCGCGGAGGCCGCCGCCAAAGCCGCCGAACCCCCGCACGTCGAGCAACCGCCGCTGCTGTAACGGCTCGACGCAAGCGCCGTCCGTCCCCTTGCCTCATACAGCCCCGTTAACGAAAGGTTTCTTTCGATAGCGGGGCCTTTTCGCAGCGTAACGAAAAAACAGCTGATTTCTTTCGTTAGCGGCTGGCTTAGTGCGCAGCCCCCTTCGGTTCGAGATTGCCCCTTTGGCGCTCGTGCAGCGGATCGAGGCCGAAATGGCAAAAAAGCATCGAATTCGGAATGCATCGCAAGCCTTGAGCAAGCGCCGTGCGCGGCACCAGAAGAAGTGCTCTTCGTAATCAGGCATTATGCGGGGTGGTTATCCGGAGCACGGTCGGCTCGCAGTCGATCCCAGGCGGCAACTTCCGAATTCGATGCTTTTTTGCCATCTGGGCCTTCGTTGGATGCGCGGGAGGGGGTGAGGCACTACAGCCACTTCTTGCGCTTGAAGATGATGATTTCGATCACGACGATGATTACCGATACGGCGATGATGGCTTCGTGGCCCCAGCGCCAGTCAAGGCCGGGCATGTTCGTGAAATTCATGCCGAACCAGCTGGTCAGCAGCGTCAGCGGCGCGAACAACGTGGTGATAACCGTGAAGAACTGCATCGTGTTGTTCTGCTGCAGGTCGATTTGCGTCTGGTACAGTTCGCGCAACTGCAAGCTGTACTCCTTGAGGGTGAGCGAGCGCTTCAACAGGCGTTCGGCCTGACGTTCCGCTACCAGGAATAGGCGGCTTTCCTCCTTGCTGAGCAGCCCGTTCTCGTTTTCGGCTATGCCGCTGGCCATGTCCACCAGCTGCTGGTAGTACGTGTCGATGCGCAGCAGCTTGCGCCGGAACGTCAGCATGGTGCGGCTGTTGGCGTTCTTGCCGCGATCGATGATGGACTCCTCCACGTCCTCCATGCGATCCTCCAGATCGGCCAGGAAGGAGAGGTCGTTCTTCATGAGCATCTTCATGAACTCGAACAGGCAGTGACCGACGGTGGGCTGCTTCAAAACGCCTTGCGAGGCGATTTCCTCGAGAACGCGCGCGCAGGTGGTGCCGTCGTCGAGGAACACCAGATGCGTGGCGTCGAAGTAGAACGCGAAGCAGAGCGGGTCGAACAGGATGTGGTTCTTGTTGGGCACGGCGAACGATCCGATGAGGCAGTGGGGGAACACATCGAGGTAGGTGTTCTCGACCGTGTATATGGAGCGCAGCGACTCCCGCGTCTCGGAGCTGAGGAAGCAGGCCTCGCCAATTTCCAGCGAGTTGAGCACTTCGACCACCGGCTGATCGGCGTCGATGGGCGTGCCTGCCGGGGCGGCTTGCAGGCGGTTGTGCAGAAAGTAGAGGTGAGCCATCGCGTTCTCCCAAACGAAACCCCGGGCGTCTTGCCCGCGGACCGGACGATTCCCCAGCTTACCATGCAGGAGCCTCCCTGCATGCTCTCCGGTTGCTCCGTTGGGGGATTGTTGACGCACGCCAGAACATTGAGAAACCCTTCCGGCGCGATTTCCTCCACTGGCCGGGTGGAAACATGCTCGTAACATAGGTGCGGCAGCGCCTTTGCTATACTGACGGCCACATCTACGAGACGGCACCGCTTTCGGTGCTGCTTTTGTATCTGAGACGAGAAGGGCAGTGACGTGTATCCCATCGAACAGGTAGAGGCGCTCAATCCCGAGGTGACGCGCATGGTGGTGCGCGCGCCCGAGATCGCGAAGAAGATCAAGCCGGGTCAGTTCATCATGCTGCGCATCGACGAGCAGGGCGAGCGCATCCCGTTGACCATGAACGACTGCGACCCGGAGGCGGGCACGATTACGATCATCTTCCAGGCGGTTGGCGCCACCACGATGCGCCTCGCCCAGATGAAAGCGGGCGACGCGCTGCAGGACTTCGCCGGGCCGTTGGGCAACCCCACCGAGCTGGAAGGCGCGAAGCGCGCGTGCGTCATCGGCGGCGGTTTGGGAACAGCCATCGCGTTTCCTCAGGCCAAGTGGCTGTACGACCATGGCTGCGAGGTGGATGTTATCACCGGCTTCCGCAACAAGGACCTCGTGCTGCTGGAAGACGAGATCAACCAGCATTCTACGCGCCAGATCATCATGACCGACGACGGCTCGAACGGCAACAAGGGCCTGGTGACACAGGCGCTGCAGCAGCGCATCGACGAGGGAGCGGACTACGACCTCGTGCTGGCCGTGGGCCCCGTCATCATGATGAAGTTCGTGGCCGCCACGACGAAGCCCTACGGCATCAAAACGTACGTGAGCATGAACCCTCTCATGATCGACGGCACCGGCATGTGCGGCGGTTGCCGCGTGAAGGTGGGCGACGAGTACCTGCACGCGTGCGTGGACGGCCCAGACTTCGACGGCCATCTGGTGGACTTCGACGACGCCATGCGTCGCGGCGTGATGTACCGGAGCTTCGAGGCCGAGGCGCGCGAAGGACGCTCGTGCGGCGCGCATGCGGGCGACGAGCGGAAGGGGGCCTAGCATGGCGCGGACGAACTACGAGGTGAACAGGCAGAAGACGCGCGTTCCCATGCCGGAGCTCGATCCGGTCGAGCGTGCGCAGACGTTCGACGAGGTGGCTCTGGGCTACTCCGAAGAAGAGGCGGTAGCTGAGGCGCGCCGCTGCATCCAGTGCCCGAACGCTCCGTGCGTGGGCGGCTGCCCCGTGGGCGTTCCCATCCCGCAGTTTATCGCACAGGTGGCCGAGGGCAATTTCGCCCGTGCGTACGCCATAGTGAAGAGCGCGAACTCGCTGCCTGCCATCTGCGGACGCGTGTGCCCGCAGGAGACGCAGTGCGAGGGCGTGTGCACGCGCGGAAAGAACGGCGAGCCCGTTTCTATCGGTCGTCTGGAACGCTTCACGTCTGACTGGGCGTTCGAGCACCCTGAGGAAGCGGCTGCGGCTATGGAGGAGTTCGCGTGCGAAGGCGAAGGGCTCGTCGAGCAGACGGCCGGCGATGACGCGGCGGCATCGATCGACCTTTCCGGCAAGCGCGTGGCCGTTGTGGGCTCGGGCCCGGCGTCGCTGACGTGCGCGGGCGAGCTGGCGAAGCTGGGCTGCGACGTGACCGTGTTCGAGGCGCTGCACAAGGTGGGCGGCGTGCTGACCTACGGCATCCCCGAGTTCCGTCTTCCGAAGGACCTCGTGCAGCGCGAGGTGTCGAAGCTGGGCGACAAGGGCGTGTCGTTCGAGGTGAACGCGCTGGTGGGCAAGCTCTACGACATCGACGAGCTCATGGAGGATCGCGGCTTCGACGCGGTGTTCGTGGGCACGGGCGCGGGGCTTCCCAGCTACCTGGGCATCGAGGGCGAGGGCCTCAACGGCGTGTCGGTGGCAAGCGAGCTGCTGACCCGCGTGAACCTTATGAAGGCGTACCTGTTCCCCGAGTACGAGACGCCGGTGTACGCTGGCAAGAAGTGCGTGGTGGTGGGCGGCGGCAACGTGGCCATGGACGCCGCGCGCACGGCGAGGCGCCTGGGCGCCGAGGTGACCGTGGTGTACCGCCGCGGCCGCGAGGAGATGCCGGCGCGCGCCGAGGAAGTGCACCATGCCGAGCAGGAGGGCATCCGTTTCCAGCTGCTGACGAACCCGACGCGCATCCTGGGCGACGAGAAGGGCTGGGTGTCCGGCGTCGAATGCGTGCGCATGGAGCTGGGCGAGCCTGACGCGAGCGGCCGTCGCCGCCCGACGGCGGTCGAGGGCAGCGAGTTCGTCATCGACATCGACATGCTGGTGGTTGCGGCGGGCTCGAAGACCAACCCGCTGATCGCGAAGACCACGCCGGACCTCGAGGTGACGCCGCGCAGCCTGATCGTGGCCGACGAGCGCACAGGAGCCACGTCGAAGCCGGGCGTGTTCGCCGGCGGCGACGCCGTCATCGGCGCGGCAACCGTCATCCTCGCCATGGGCGCCGGCAAGCGCGCGGCGGCGGGCATTGCGGAGTATCTGGTTCCGAAGGCCTGACGGCCTTCGGA